>NZ_CP127915.1:2400000-2701698 GCF_032823475.1 Acinetobacter sp. SAAs474 | reverse complement strand
CAATGCAAAGAGTTCTGGAATGGTGGCATCAAAACCATGATGACTTTGAGGCAAGCGTAAGCGGGTAAAGCCAGAATCTTTGAGCCATTGTAGCTGTTCAAATGGCAATATATGATGCTTTTCACGCTGATTGGTACTGCGTTTAATTTTCTCAAAAATTGGGCGAAACTGTTGAGCCAATGCATCATAACGTTCGGATGGACCTTGGCCCCAGACTTGATAAATAATCGCATCTTGGCTTGGTCGATGATTAATTTGGCTTGGATATTTTAAATCTGTTAAAACTGTCATGATAAATATAGAGTTAAATAAAAATAAAATATTAGAGTTTTTGTTGAGTTAATAAATTAATAATTCATGATAATTAAGTGAAATAATAATATTAATAGTAAAAATGAAAATTTTATATCAAAAAAATATTTATTAAATATAGAATAAAAAAACAAAAATAAATATTTAAAATTATTAGAAATTAAAACTAGCCTAAGTATAGTATTTTGCTAGGTTATACAAATGTCACAAACAATCGATACAGATCATTCCTATTTAATTAGAAATTCGGCTGATATTTCCCAGCTTATTTCAAAATATGCTGGTGAAGGCAAAACCAATAAAGTGATTTGGTTAGCCCTAATTGGTGTTTTTATTGATGCTTATGATTTAACCACTTTATCTTTTGGTATTGAACAGGTTATTTCAGATTTTTCCTTAACACCCGTAATGACAGGCGTGGTGGCTTCAGCCATTATCGTTGGAACAATTGTTGGAAATTTATTGGGTGGATGGCTAACGGATAAAATTGGACGTTATCGTGTTTTTATGGCCGATATGGTGCTGTTTGTGATTGCAGCCATCGTTGCTGGTTTAGCACCTAATGTTTGGGTATTGATTGCGGCACGTTTTGTTATGGGAATTAGTGTCGGTATTGATCTTCCAGTTGCCATGTCATATTTAGCCGAATTTTCAAAATTTAGTGGAAAAAGTAATAAAGCGGCACGTTTAGCGGCTTGGTGCCCAATGTGGTACGCTGCTTCTAGTACCTGTTTTGCAATTGTGCTGATTTTATATTTTATATTACCAGCTGATTATGCACATTGGTTATGGCGTATTTCACTGATTTTTGGTGCTGTTCCTGCAATTTTTATCATTTTTATTCGTGGTAAATATTTAACAGAATCACCAATTTGGCTTGCAAATCAAGGTGACTTAAAAGGTGCTGCAAAAATTTTACGCGATTCCTATGATATTAATGCTTATGCAGCTGTCGATCATGTTGAAAAAGTTGCAAGCCAAAAAACACAAGGAAGTTTTAAAGTATTATTTAATCAAGTTTACTTATCTAGAACTATTGTTGCTATTGTGATTCATATTTCTGTTGCTTTTCAATACACTACGATAGCATTCTTTTTACCTTCAATTTTGACGCGTTTTTTTCATACAGATACTTTAACCACGATTACTACTACCTTAGGGTTAAATTTAGCTTTTGCTTTTACGGGAGGCTTATTGGGTGTTTATCTCGCAAGTCGTCTCAGTTCGCGGTTTATTTTACTCAGTGGTTTTCTTTTACAATTTATTGCACTGATATTTTTAGGTTTGGTTGGAGAGCCTGCCAATAGCTTACTGCTGTATTTTGCGATTGCTATGCTGGGATTGTGGCTGTTTGCCGAAGGATTTGGTCCTGGTGCACAAATGATGGTTTATCCTACCATGGCATATCCAGCATCAATTCGAGGTGTTGGTGTAGGAATGAATCGTGCTGTGTCGGGAGTAGCACAGGCAATCGCCTTATTTGTATTGCCGATTTGGATGGCTAAATTTACCACTGATGTATTTTTATTAATTTCACTCTTTGCAGCGGTCCCTTTAATTGTGATCGGTTTAATGATTAAATTTGAGCCGACAAAACAAGATGTTGATGCTAATCATTCGCTTGATATCGAAGATCCACCATTGCTTGTTAAATAAATAGTAGCATTAATCTTATTCAATATTGGCAAAAGCAGCGTTGAGCAATGCTGCTGTGCTTTATTTTAAAAATGCTGAAATTGAGCAATTTTTTGTATATATAAAATAATAATAAACAATAATTTTTTAATTATTTTTAAAGAAAATAACTTTCATTAATAATAAAAAATCAGTTAATCATATTTTTAAGAATAGTAAAATTATGTCTATTTACAATAAATTACCTACTTTGGAGCGCATTATTGAAGCACATCAGGCACTCAAGCAACAGAAACCTTTGGTCCAGTGTTTAACCAATACCGTCTCAGTTAATTTTATGGCAAATGTTTTATTAAGTGCTGGTGCCTCACCTGCAATGGTCGACAATCCAGAAGAATCTGCTGAGTTTGTACATTTTGCACAAGCTGTCGTGATTAATTTAGGTACGCCAACTGCAGCATTAGTTGAGTCAATGAAACTGGCTATTGCTGAGGCATATACGCTGAATAAGCCTTGGGTATTAGATCCTATTGCTGCAGGTGCATTATCATGGCGTGGGCAATTGGCTGCTGATTTTTTAAAATTTAAACCGACTGTGATCCGAGGAAATGCCTCAGAAATCATTGGGTTGGCTGGTTTGGGGCGTAATCATAAAGGTTTTGATAGTTCTGATGATCCTGAGCATGCTATTGCTTCAGCTAAATTTCTATTGAAACATAGTGCTGCTGTTTCCGCTTCAGGAGAGGTGGATCATATTGTTGCGCAAACCGAAGATACTAAATATTGGTTGGCAAAAATTAAAGGAGGAAGTTATTTTTTCCCTTTAGTCACTGCATCAGGCTGTTCATTAGGCGCATTAGTGGCAGCGTATAGTGCTGTCACTGATCCTTTTAATGCTGTAGTCACGGCACATGCCCATTATGCAGTTGCTGGAAAGAAAGCACATGCCAAAGCGGATACTCCAGCCAATTTCCAAAATGAATTTGTTAATGAATTATATCGTATTCGTGCAGATGACTTTAAGCAATATTTAGAATTGAGTATTGAAGAATTACGGGATACAGCATGAAGTATTTAATTTCTGCTGCCGAACTCTATGTGCAATTGCATGCCGTACAAATTATTGAAATAGGTGTTAAGACTGCAGATAAAAATCATGCAGCAAAGGCATTACAACAATTCTTAAACGGACATATCATCGGCGCACGATATGTAGATTTAAATCGGCAGTTTTGTAACTTAAATACCTCATTACATTATCAGTGTCCAAATGCTACTGAATTTTATGCATCGTTAAAATATTTAGGTTTGGATTTTAGTCAACCTATTGTCATTTATGATCGTGCAAATCATATTTGGGCAGCACGTTTATTTTGGATTTTACATGCATATGGTCATCAAAATGTTCGAGTTTTGCATGGGGGATGGACGGCTTGGTATCAAGCGCAATATCCACAACAAACAGGAAAAATGCCATCATTTAATCAATTTAAAGAATTTTCTTTTCAGCTCAAAAGTGGTTTTTTTGCAGATTTAAAACAAGTTCAACAAGCAACTAAATTAAGTTCAGCAACACAATTGATCAATGTATTGCGCCGTTCAGTCTTTTTAGGAGAAGAGTTACGTTATGCAAGGGCGGGGCATATTCCAAACAGTTTAAGTCTTCCTTTTGATCAGTTATTAAATGAAAACGGACAATTTAAAATGCTTGAAGAAAATTTTTTCACTGCTTTAGGTATTGATTTAAATAAAGAAATAATTGTTTATTGTGGTAGTGGTATTACAGCTAGTGGCACAGCACTAATATTCCTGAGTGCACAAGCAATAGCCGTTAAAGTGTACGATGGTTCAATGTCCGAGTGGAGTGCAAATCCCAATTTACCCCTCACAGTCTGGGTTTAACATAGGTAAAAAACATGGCGATTAAGGCGTTATGGTATTTAAGTATGGCAGATGGAAATTATCCGTGGATGCCGGAAGGTTTTTATCCAGTTGATTTTCAACGCTATAAACAATTAGCACAAACTATTGATCGTGGAGGGTTCTTTGGGGCATTAGTCGCGACTTGGCCAAATGATCCGCTTATTTCAGCATCATCCGTGGCACCTTTTACGGAAAAAATGAAATTTTTAGTTGCTGAATATGCAGGATTAACACCTGCGAAATTACTCGCGCAACAGGCACTGACGTTTGAAAAATTTTACGGTAGTCGGTTATTGTTTAATCATATTAATGGTACACCACAACGTATTTCTACCTATGGAGTAACACTTACACCAGAAACACGCTATGCCTTGGGGAAAAGCTACTGGAACGAGTTTCAACAATATTATCATCAAGGTAATCCATCATTATTTCCAAATACTGATTTTAAAATTGAGCCGACAACAACAGCAGGTATTCAATTATGGGGTACAGGTGACTCTGTTGCTGGTATTGATCATGCAGGTCAGGTCGTTAATGTTTATTTATTGATGATGCGTGAGCTGAATCGTGTTAAAGCGCAATTTTCACGTGCAGTGACTGCTGCACAAAAAAATGGCCGTATTTTTAATGATTTGGGTGCATTAACGAGTATTACAGTACGGAAATCTCAGCTTGAAGCGGAGCAGCAATTTTATCAAATTTTTCAAAAAACAGGGATTGATTTACTTAAGCAAAAGCTAGATATTTCTATTCAGCGTAAAACCAATGGTCAACAAAGCTTGAAAAATTTTCAAGCACCAGATCAACAGCGGCAAGAATGGATACAATATTTACGTCAAGACAAACTTCCTCCTTTAGAATCTTTACGCTTAGAAAAAAATCTGTTTGCAGGTATAAGTGCATGGTCATCTCTCGATATTTTTGGTTATGCATCTTCAGCTGCTTATTTGGTTGGAAGTCCTGAAAATATTGCCTCTACAGTAGAAACGTATCATAAGGAAGCGGGTTTAACTGCTTTAATTATGTCTGGTTGGCCATTAATTGAAGAAGCAGAATATACGTCGACATTGTTGTTACCTTTATTAAAAGAAATCGCTTAAGCCATACACTTAAACATCACTGATATGGCAGTGAATTATAAAAGAACATCTTTAGGGAGCTCGTTTTAACGATTTAATATAGTCAATCATTGTCATTGTATAGGATACTGTGCTGCGTGATATGAGTAGATTATTTATTATACTTCACGATGGATTAAATGCTTACGAGCATCAGTAGAATATACAATGAGATGTGATCTCTTTTTTATTTTGATAGTCGATTGAACATCAGAATCATTAAATCCAAACAGCAGCTTAAATAATGCTTAATCTTCATGTTGATGAGTGACTATAATTAATATAACTATTTAAATTAATAGTATTTTTTTATATTTGATTATGATTAATTCAGATAATTAAAATAATTTTATATAAATCAAAATATTAAAAATCAATATTTTTTTAATTTACTTTTCTGACTTTATTAAGCTGATTTTCTTCTTTTTAAACCTTAAGTTGTTTGCAGCATTATGTTTCACAACATTTATGTTAAAAATTTTTAGGGGAACATGATGACGACGAAGCTTGGAAAAACATTAATTTTATTATCAACAGTTGTATTTAGTAGTTCTGTATTGGCGACATTACCAAAAACTATTCATCTAGATTATGCTTATTATTCACCTACGAGCCTGATTGTAAAAGATCAAAAACTGTTAGAAAAGGCATTACCCAATACTAAAATTAAATGGGTTTTTAGTCAGGGGAGTAATCGTTCTTTAGAATATTTAAATAGTGGTAGTGTTGATTTTGCATCGACAGCAGGTCTTGCGGCTGTCTTGAGCAGGGCAAATGGTAGTCCAATTAAAACAGTATATATTCAAAGTCAGCCAGAGTGGACGGCTTTGCTCGTTGCTAAAGACTCAAATATTAAAAACTTAAAAGATTTAAAAGGTAAAAAAATTGCTGCAACTAAAGGAACAGATCCTTTTTTATTTACCTTACAGGCACTTGAAACAGTTGGTTTAGATAAAAATGATGTGCAACTGGTACATTTACAACACCCAGATGGCAAAACAGCACTAGAACGTAAGCAGGTTGATGCATGGGCTGGTTTAGATCCGCTGATGGCAGCTGCACAGTTACAGTCAGGTGCTAAGCCTATTTATCGCAATGTAGCTTTTAATAGTTATAGTGTCTTAAGTGTTCAGGACCAATTTGCAAAACAGCATCCTGAAGCAGTAGAAGCAGTGATCAAAGCTTATGAGCAAGCACGTAAATGGGCGAAAGCCAATCCTGATAAAACAGCGGCATTATTAGCAAAAGAAGCCAAGTTACCTTTAAATGTTGCTCAATTACAATTGAGTAGAACTAATTTTGATCAAAATATTCCCAGCTCAAAACAGATTTTAGCTTTACAAAAAGCGGGAAAAATTTTAACTGAGGAAAATTTAGTTCGTTCTGGAACCAATGTGAATCAAGTAGTGTCTCAGCTATTTGATGCTAAATATGCACAAAAAGTGGTGAAATAATGGCGATTTTTCTTTTACCCAAATTGCAATCTAAACATTATTATTTAGCTCGGTTTTCTAAAGCGCTAAAGGCGATAACATTACCTGTGCTTGTTTTAATCGTGTGTGAATATGCAGTTCGTAATGGCTGGATAGAACCATATTTATTACCAGCACCCTCTAGTCTATGGCTATCCTTTAGCGAGTTATGGCAATCAGATTTGCTACAACATGTTTTTGCAAGTACATGGCGTGTATTCACAGGTTTTGCTATTGGTGCTGGCTTGGGCATTGTTTTTGCGATTCTGGTTGGTTTAAATCAGCAGGCAGATGCTTTTTTAGAACCGACTTTTTCAGCGATTAAATCGATTCCAAGTCTGGCATGGATTCCCTTGTTATTACTTTGGCTAGGGATTGATGAAGGATCAAAATTAACGTTAATTGCGATAGGCGCTTTCTTTCCTGTTTATACCAATACCGTTGCAGGGATTAAAGGTGTTGACCGAAAATTGATTGAGCTGGCGCAAGTCTATCGATTACGTTATATGCAACAAATTACACAAGTCGTGTTACCTGCTGCTTCACCGAGTATTTTAACTGGGTTAAGAAATAGTCTAAGTCTATCTTGGATGTTTATGATTGCTGCAGAACTGATAGCTGCGACACAAGGCATTGGCTATCTGTTAAGTGATGGTCGAGAAACATCACGACCAGATATTGTTATTATTGCGATTATTTTATTGGCCTGTTTAGGTAAAATCACAGATAGTCTAATGGTTTATATCGAGGCATGGTTATTAAGGTGGCGAAATGTGGTGAAATAATCCTGTGCTGTTTGATCACAGATTTCATATGCTGTTATAACGCGGTTGATTGCAGCTTAAATATTGCATCAGTGTAACCACTGATGCTGAATCAAGCATAGATGCGATATGTCAAATTTCACTGTGTGAGCGCTAGATTTTGATACGCTACGATGTCTATATCTCCAATTTATGGCATAAAATCTTGCGGGTATCTATCTATAATATTCACAATATTTTTCTTAAAAAACAATTCAATATTGCTTAAAAAACATTTTTATTATAAAGCTTTGGTATTAGTTCTGTTGACCTAGGCTGATGTAGCTATGTTACTGTGATAGAGTAGTAGATAAGCAGACCTGTTAAAGAAAAATAATAAATAAAAAATAGGTTATTTTCAGGTGAATTACAGAGGAATGTAGTGCATGTTAAGTCAACAAGAGTTAGCACACAAACGAAGTCTAATTGAACAGTTACGCCAAAGTAGTAGTTTATCCTTAGCACAGGCTGACCAGCTCGGACAGAGTATTTTAAGTTCATGGCAACGTTCTAATTCTGCTGCGATTCCTAAAGATCGAGAAGCTGCACCATTGATGAGTGCCAAGACAGAACGTAAAAACATTTTGGAAAAAGCCATTGAGTATTGTCATGATGAGCTCACACATATTGCTGAAAAATCATCGATGGTTGTCGCTGTAGCAGATATTGGTAGTACCATTATCTGGTCGGCAGCCAGTGGTCAAATGCGTAATGCAGCAGAACGTGTACACTTTATTGCCGGCGGACAGTGGCGTGAAGATTTGGTCGGTACCAATGCTTTGGCATTGTCATTAAAGACACAGCAATCAAGCTGTGTCTTTTCCAATGAGCATTTTATGTCCTCGGTACATGACTGGGTTTGTTATGCTTCGCCTATTATTGATCCATATTCTAAACAGGTTCTAGGTGTTATTGATTTATCAACAACATGGAACCATCATAACAGTCTGGCATTGCTGGCCGCAGAGCGTTGTGCCGCTATTATTCAGTCTGCTTTACTTGAGTTTCAGCAACAGCATTTATTTATTCGCGCATTTGCTGTTCCTCAAGTTTTGTTTAATGGCAAAATTGTAGTGTTGACACCGCGTCAGATCGAGATTCTGACCATACTTGCCTTATGTCCTCAAGGGATGAATCTAGAGAATTTACATCAAGCTTTATATGGTGAGCGTAAAGTCAGTATGGGAACATTAAAGGCAGAAATGTCACAACTACGTGATATCTTAGGTGGAATGTTAGGTTCTCGTCCGTATCGTTTATTGGCACATGTAGAAGCCGACTTTTTACAAGCAGAACGTGCACTTGATGCCGGTTATATCGAATCTGCTTTAAGACTTTGTAAAGGTGTGTTTTTGGCAAAAACAGAAAGCCCATTTTTATCGGCATGGCGAAACTGTTTAGAATCACGATTAAGTGAAGCGATTTTTAAAGCCAATGAAACGGATGTTTTATTCAAGCATTTGGCACATTTTCCAGAAGCAATTGATGCGGTAGAGCGTCTTATTGAATTAACACCAGTCGGGCATCCAGCACATCAAATACTGCTGCAATATAAAAATCAGCATTGAATTCCAAGATGAAGCCAACGTTGTATAAGATGGATGGTCAGAGCAAGATGAATCCTGCAAAATGATGGTAAAACAGTGTATCGCTAATCAAAGTAGATGATATTCGTCGTGGCGATTTACTGTCGATGGTTTTAGGGCATGCTGGGCTTACATTGTGAGCATTGGCTTGGTATTTATCTTGTATAACCCCAACCACCAATGAGAATTTTTCATTGAAATAAGCATATGAGGGTATTTCTGGGCATATTTTTATCATCTAAACTGTAAATATGGCTAAAATTTAATCAAAATAAACGATAAAAATAAATAAAAGAGCGTTGGTAGGTGTTTAGTAGGTATGCAACTGAGTCTACAAAATTGATACTCGGATTCAAGGTGAACAACACCTATTGGACTCATAACAATGGTAGAAGGAATCGCACCATGGCTTTTAAAAATATTGCAGATCAAACCAATGGTTTTTATATCCCTTGTGTTTCACTTTTTGGCCCAGGCTGTGCCAAAGAAGTAGGTGTTAAAGCACAAAATTTAGGGGCAAAAAAAGCACTGATCGTCACTGATGCAGGCTTATTCAAATTTGGTGTAGCAGATATTATTGTTGGATATCTAAAAGACGCAGGTATCGATAGTCACGTATTCCCGGGCGCAGAACCTAACCCAACCGACATCAATGTTCATAATGGTGTGAATGAATACAACGCCAATGGTTGTGATTTTATTGTGTCACTTGGTGGCGGTTCTTCACATGACTGTGCAAAAGGGATTGGTTTGGTCACTGCTGGTGGTGGTCATATTCGTGACTATGAAGGAATTGATCAAAGTAAAGTACCAATGACGCCACTGGTTGCAATTAATACCACAGCAGGTACTGCTTCTGAAATGACTCGTTTTTGTATTATTACCAATACAGATACACATGTAAAAATGGCCATTGTAGACTGGCGTTGTACACCATTAGTCGCGATTGATGACCCTAAATTAATGATTGCAAAACCTGCTGGATTAACGGCTGCAACAGGTATGGATGCCTTAACTCACGCAGTTGAAGCCTATGTCTCTACTGCTGCTAATCCAATTACAGATGCTTGTGCTGAAAAAGCTATTTCAATGATCAGTGAGTGGTTACGTCCTGCAGTTGCAAATGGTGAAAACATTGAAGCACGTGATGCTATGGCTTATGCACAATATTTAGCAGGAATGGCATTTAACAATGCATCACTCGGCTATGTTCATGCGATGGCGCATCAACTTGGTGGTTTCTATAACCTTCCTCACGGTGTATGTAACGCTATTTTATTACCGCATGTTTGTGAGTTCAACTTGATTGCATGTCCAGATCGTTATGCGAAAATTGCACAGCTTATGGGTGTTAATACGGATGGATTAACCGTTACAGAAGCTGCAAATGCTGCGATTGCTGCGATTCGTGAATTATCAACATCAATTGGTATTCCTTCTGGCTTGGCAGAGTTAGGTGTTAAAGCAGAAGATCATATTGTGATGACATCAAATGCGCAAAAAGATGCGTGTATGTTGACCAATCCACGTAAAGCAACAGATGCGCAAGTGATTCAAATTTTTGAAGCGGCAATGTAAGTTATTCTCCTTAAATCGATGACTTTTAGCGAACGATTGTGTTTGCCAGTATGATGTTATGGAATATTACTTCGGTAATATTCCTTTTTTTTTATTAAAATTTATCATCCTAAAATCAATCAAATAACATTGGTAGCCAAGCTCATAACAATTACTGAATTTTACAATATGTCATGAACTTAAAATCACTCATGAGAGCAGCATCATTTTTTACTTAGATTTTAATTATTTTAATGACAAGACATAAGCTTAGGCATGATTTTGAATAAAGTATCAAAAAATTAGATATTAATACTAAAAAAATATAAATTGGATTTAATTTCAAAAATAGAGAAAGATAATAAAACAGAGTCAAATGGTAAGGAATACTAAGACATGGAAAAAAAGCTTAAAATTGCTGTTATTGGTGGTGGAATTGCGGGTCTGGCATTAATGACCCGATTGGTAAAGTATGCGCATCTTGATGTGCATCTTTATGAGTCTGCTACAGCATTCTCTGAAATTGGTGCAGGAATTTCCTTTGGTGCAAATGCCGTTGAAGCCATTCATTTACTGGGACTGGGTAAAGAATATGAAGCAATTGCAGATCGAGTTAAAGCACCATATACCGATATTTGGTTTCAATGGAGAAATGGCTACACGGATGAATATTTGTCTGCATCTACAGCAGCACATGTCGGTCAATCTTCAGTACATCGTGCAGATTTCTTAGATGCATTAATTCCATTGGTTCCATGCGATAAAGTCCATTTTAATCATCGTGTAGAAAAGGTAGATGCAGACGAACATAAAGTGTGCGTACATTTTATGGGCGGCAAGCAAATTGAGTGTGATTATGTGATTGGCTGTGATGGCATTCATTCGGTCGTACGCAATAGTGTTCTTGCTTCTCATCAATTGCCACCTATTCATCCTCAGTTTTCTGGAACATGGGCTTATCGAGGAATTATTAAATTTCAGGATTTTAAAAATGCCATTCAGACTTTAGGCCATGATCCACAACTGGCAGAAGTGCCACAAATGTTGTTAGGTAAAGATAAACATATTTTAACCTTCCCAATCCGCCAAGGAGAGGAAATTAATATTGTGGCATTTAAGTCTGATCGGACCCAAACCACTTTACCTGAAGGTACAGCTTGGACACGGACCGTTGCAAAACATGAGATGCTGCACGATTTTTCTGACTGGAGTCAGAGTTGTCAAACATTGTTGAATTTAATTGAACAACCTACGATTTGGGCTTTGCATGAAATCGAGCCTATGCCAACTTATAAAAATATAACCAATAATGTGATTGTGATGGGGGATGCAGCTCATGCAATGCTGCCACATCAAGGTGCAGGGGCAGGTCAAGGACTTGAAGATGCCTTAATTCTGGCCAATTTATTCGCAGATCCTCGTCTTAATCAGGAGTCTATTAAGTGTGTATCTTGTATTTATCAGGATATACGTTTAGAACGTGCTATAAAAGTACAAAATACCTCACGTGAATCAGGTGAGATCTATGAATTGTATTCATCTCAATATTTGAGTTTTACTGAGATTGGCGCACATTTGATACATCGTTTTGACTGGTTATGGACGCATGATTTAGAAGATGATATTGAAACTGCACTTACAGCATTAGAAAAAGATTTAACGTCACAAATGATGTCAACATACTAGAATTTATAGACAATTCATTCTTAATCTATAGCTCAATAGTCGATGAGTTGTCGAAAAACCTGATATAGATTTAGCATTATTAAAATTAGACCAGGGAGGTCTTATGAAATCTATCAATGCGAATGATATTATTGATCATGCACAACTCAAGTTTATTCATTGGCGTGTTATTTTGCTGAGTGCACTGATTATTATTTTTGATGGTTATGATTTGGTGATTTATGGTGTAGCCTTACCTAAAATTATGCAAGAATGGCAGATCGATACCATTACTGCAGGCTTTTTAGGCAGTGTTGCATTATTTGGTATGATGTTTGGCGCCATTTTTTTCGGCAGTTTAAGTGATCAGTTAGAGCGATATGGCTTTAGTCGTAAGAAGCTAATTATATTATGTATTTTATTATTTAGTGGCTTTACTGTAGCATGCGGTTATGCAAATGATCCACAGAGTTTTGCAATTTGTCGCTTTATTGCGGGTTTGGGGTTAGGGGGGGTGATGCCGAATGTAATCGCCTTAATGACGGAATATGCACCAAAAAAATTAAGAGCGACGTTAGTCTCTTTAATGTTTAGTGGTTATGCAGTTGGAGGGATGTGCTCTGCATTATTAGGCCTTTGGTTAGTCCCTGAATTTGGCTGGAAGATCATGTTTATCCTTGGTGGGATACCACTATTATTACTACCCGTCATTTGGTATCTACTCCCAGAGTCAATTGATTATTTAGTTCGCCAAAAAAAGACTGACCAAGCCCTGCACATTTTAAAACAAATTGATCATCGTCTAACAAATGAGTCACAGGTGGAGATTCATCTTCATCATGATAATCAAGCCGTAGTTAAATCACCGATCAGGGCATTATTTGTAGAGAATAGAGGACCTATTACGTTATTATTCTGGACGAGTGTATTTATGGCATTAGTATTAGTCTATGCTTTAGGTAATTGGTTACCTAAACTAATGGTTGAAGCCGGATATGATTTATCAACCAGTTTAGTGTTTCTATTTGCCTTAAATATTGGTGGGATGTTTGGTGCGATCTTTGGTGGCTATTTTGCTGATCGTTTTAATTTAGCCAAAGTGCTTTGTACATTATTTTTAAGTGGTGCTGTGGCTTTATTTTTATTAAGCTATAACTTACCGACGTGGTTGCTTTATATTTGTATTGCAATTGCTGGTGCTGCATCTATTGGTGGGCAAATTTTATTGTTGGCATATATGTCACAATTTTATTCGTCAAATATCAGAGCAACTGGATTAGGCGTAGCATTAGGTGTTGGTCGTTTAGGGGCGATTTTAGGGCCAATCCTATGTGGCTGGTTATTAAGTTTGAGTTTACCGCTCACGTATAATTTTCTTGCTTTAGCGATTCCATGTGTGATTGCTGTGATGAGTGTGGCGATGATTTATTTTCGTCAAAAGCACAGTCAGCCCAAAGCAATTATTGCCGAGTTTTAACGGATATGGAGAGAGGCTTTGCTCTCTCTTTTTTGAGAATAAAACCTTGATAGATTTAAGTCTGATTAAAGTTTTTATTGTTGTGTATGAAACTAAAAATATTAGTCATGCCGCAGAAAAGTTGAATTTAAGTCAACCTTCAGTGACCTATAACCTCAATCGATTAAGAAAGCATCTCAATAATCCTTTATTTGAACGAGATAAGTTTGGTGTAAAACCGACAAAGTTAGCACAAAGCTTATATCCCGTTTTTCGTAAATCCGTTGCCGACATTGAAATTGCGATCGCTTCGAGTCAACAGTTTGATCCATTAACATCGACGAAAACTTTTCGTTTGGGTTTATCCGATTTAGGTGAAATTTGTTTACTTCCTGCATTGATGCAATGTTTAGAGCAACAAGCTCCATTGATTAAAATTGAAATCGAAGAAATCCGTTCTCAACACGTAGAGGAGTGGTTGATTCAAGGTTTTTTAGATGTTGCGGTATTTAACAGTAGTTATACGGTAATGCCAAAGATTGAATCACGTAATTTATTTGAAGAGCGTTACATGTGTGTTGTCAATAAAGCTCACCCTCGAATACAGCATCAATTAACCTTACCGCAGTATTTACAGGAAAAACATGCTGCAGTTAAATCCTCTACAGGACATATTGAAATTGATCAACGTTTAAAAGAGATGGGGTTAAAGCGCGAAATCATGCTTGAGGTTCCTCACTTTAGTGTTTTACAAGATGTGGTCAGCAGCACAGCATTGCTCATCACGTTACCTTCACGTGCAGCACGTGTTTATGAGCGTAATAGTCAAGTCAATATTTTCGAACTGCCATTTTTAGTTAAACCTTTTAATGTCAGTGTAAATTGGTATAAACATCAAGATGATCTAGAAGCACGTACTTGGTTTATTCAAACGATTCAAGAAAGTTTTCAAGTCCTGTAGCACCATATTAAAGTTTTAATATAATGGATATTATCGTTCTAATGCACAATCGCAATCCATTGTCATCATAGATAAGCGCTATTCTTTTTCTGTAATTAAAACGATTTTTTTTAATCCTTTTTATGCGCCACAATAAACAGAATTAAAATAATAATATTAAAATTAATGATTATGCAAAAGATAATGATTGTTATTTGCTTTTAATTTTATATAATTTGCCACGAGATAAACACGCTCTTCTTTAAGACCTACATGATAAATATGATGGTGCTGATCATTGATATAGAGAGCATAGATCGTGCTATTGGATACAGTGACTTTGTTGATCAAGAACACATCTAACATGATGATATTGTTTATTGTATTAGCCATATGATAAAGGTCGATTAATTTTCAATCATCACCAAGTCGATCATCTTGGGTTAGGCCATTGAGCTTATGCCAGCATATTTAAAATGTCGAACAAGATCGTGAGTTTCAAACCTTTCATTACATGGACTTGAGTAATTCTCCTATGTCTTCTACGTTTAGAAATATACCTAAGCCTTTGATCATTGCGATTCGGGTGACTTTTATTTCCAGTACGATATTATGTTGTATATCATCTACGTTTGCACAAAATACAGAGATCATTCAACAGGATGGTCAGCAGGATGTGGCATTATTACCGGTGATGAGTTTAACGGCTGAAAATGAGTTGGTTAAAGAGTCTAATCAAAGCTATACCGTTAGCCAGTCGAGTACGGCAACAAAACTAGATTTATCTTTACGGGATACACCTCAAACGGTACAAGTTTATACCCGTGAATATTTAGATGATCGTCATATTACCTCTTTCCAAAATCTATTACGCAATATTACTGGGGTTTCCACCATTCAAACGGATGAGCGTCAATCTGTATATGCTCGTGGTTTTAAAGTAGATTATTATTTAGTAGATGGTTTACCCAGCAGTTTAACTTTGGGAGCTGGAGATCCAGATTTAAGTATTTATGATCGTGTGGAAGTCGTAAAAGGTGCCAATGGTTTAATTGCTGGTGCAGGAAGTCCAGCAATGGGCCTAAATCTCATTCGCAAGCGTGCCTATGCCAAGGCATTAACGGGGAAAATAGAAACTTCTGTAGGATCATGGGATCAATTCTCTAGTTCTGCAGATATATCTGCACCTTTAAATGCTGATGGCACTTTAAGAGGGCGTGTTTTTGTTAAACATACAGATGAAAAATCATTTATGGATTTTTATCATAGTGATCGAAATATTGTATATGGTGCAATTGATTATGATATGAGTGATCAAACTTATCTTTCCTTTGCCGCATCTTATCAAGATTTAAATCGCAATGGCGTAAGGTGGGGAGGACTTCCTGCATTTTATATAGATGGTCGCCGGACTGATTTTTCACGTTCTGATACGGTGAGTTCTGACTGGACTTTTTGGAATGTCGTTTCCACAGCATTTTTTGCCAATCTAAAGCAAAATTTATGGAATGATATTAATTTAAATGTTAATTATCAATATCGTAGAGATGATACCGATAGCTTGCTTTATTATACCAGTGGCCAAGTAAATCCCTCTAGCAATACCATTCCAATTGAAAATGCTTCAGTGTATCGAGATCAAAAACGGACAGATGAAAATAATATTGATGCTTATATTTCGATTCCATTTCAAATGTTGAGTTTAGATCAAGAAGTGATTGTAGGTGGATCATGGAATAAAACTGAATTAAAGAAAAATCCATATGGGCAAAGTTATGTTGCAGGAAATAGTGCACAGACCAAGCAAAATTTAATTGATTTACTGGGACAGGATGTAGTTGATTTTAATCACATGAATACTCAGTTACTTAAAAATTTACAGATGGATAAAGTCAATTCACTCAATGAAACAACTCAAACAGCTGCTTATATTTCAGGTAAATTTCATCTTTTTGAGCCGTTAAAAATTGTGGCTGGTGCGAGATTATCTAATTGGAAATATCGTGCTGAAAATGGTGTAGGAGATCGTACATTTAAGCATCAATTGAGCCCGTATTTAGGTATAACTTATGATTTATCTCAGTATTATTCTTGGTACGCAAGTTATACCAGTATTTTTAGTCCACAAAATAGAAAACAACAAAATGGTCAATATTTAGATCCTATTGAAGGAAAAAGTTATGAAACAGGAATTAAGGCAGCATTCTTTGATCAGCGCTTAAATGCAAGTGTGGGGCTATTTAGGATTGAACAGGATAATGTTGCACAAGAACTGTTAGATAAAAATGGTACACAGATTAAAGTCGATGGAACAGCAGAAAATGCCTATTACGGTACCCAAGGTGTGGTCAGTAAAGGGATAGAATTCACCATGAGTGGCGAATTAAATGCCAATTGGCAACTTAATTTAGGTGTAGCTCATTTTAGTGCTAAAGATGGTAACAATTCCGATGTCAATCCGACAAATTCAAGAACCACTGCTGATCTTTTTATGAAATATCAACAACAAAATTGGTTTGTCGGTATGGGATTAAATTATTTTAGTAAAATTTATACTGGAACAGCTGCAAATAGAATTGATCGGGCTAATTTATATCTCGCAAATGCCATGATGGGATATAAATTTACTGAAAATATAACTACCCAATTGAATATTAATAATATTTTTGACAAAAAATATTATGAGGGCATTGGTAGTAATGCCATGGTTTGGGGGGCGCCGCGCAATTTCACGATGAGTTTAAGTTATTCATTCTAGTCTTAATCGACTATGGCATATGATGAAGCAACCTAAGTGCTTAGGTTGCTTTCATGCGTATTAGTATTTACCTTTTAGTGTCAGCATAAAGTTTCTAGGTTCACCATAAAAATTATTATAGCCAGGATAACCAATAGTACTGTAATAAGTTTTATCAAAAATATTATTTAAGTTCAGTGCAATATTCCATTGAGGATTAAGATCATATGCGATGCGTGCAGACCAGATTGCATATTGGGGTTGTACAATTTGTACACTGACCCATTTCCCGCTATCATATTTCCCTGTGGCTGGATTAAATTCTTGTACTTGACCTACAGCATAATTTTTACTTTGTGCAGTTACACCTGCACCAATTTCTAAACCTTCAACGAATTGATTAAGTTGGTAATTGGTCCAGAGTTTAATCAGATTTCTTGGGGTATAGGTATTATAGGGATTTTCAGTATTATCTTTTTTTTCATTCTGGTTATAGGTATAACCTAAGGCAACATGCCATTCAGGAGTGATATTACCATTTAATTCAATATCCAGACCACGACTTTGCATTGATCCTGTACCCACATAACAACATGCAGAATTACTATTCGGTAATGTGGCTCTGCTGCTATAGACAGCTTCTTTTTCCTTTTTAATATCAAAATAAGCCACAGAAAATAAAGTATTGTCTGTAATATTATATTTTAAACCCACTTCGAAGTTACGGCCAATTAAAGGCTCAAGACCAGGACCATTTGTAGCGACTAAATAATTACGCTGATTTTTAAAAATCTTCGCAAAACTACTATAGAGTGTCATATCTGGAGAAATATCATAACTGATGGCGTAATAAGGAATAAATTTTTTTTCTTCGGTATAGCGATCCGATATGTGCGTATTATGGTTAACAATGGTAAATTGATTATGGAAGTGGTAGCGTCCACCAATGGTTAAGCTGAGTTGATCCGTTGCATGTAAGCGCAGTGAACCATAAAGTGCCGAATTGGTTTGTTTGTTGGTATTGTTGATATTCCATGTAGCAGGTGGATAATCCCATTCAGGCGGGTAAATCGGATTAAAGATATTGCCGTTGGCATAGTAAGTCCAATTTTGTTTATAGTCTTTTTGATGGTTACTATGATCAATACCTAGAATAACATCATGCTTTTGTTCAAATAAATTAAAATTTCCCTGTAGATTTAAATCGACGGTTGTTTCTTTAAAATGGGTATCATCTTGATATCGCCACCATTGGCTTTCGTATGTATCATAACTAACAGCACCTTCCATTTCTGCACCATTAATCGCATCATTACCGATGTTATGCCGTATATTGAGTTGTGTTTTCCAGTCATCATTAATTTCGTGTTGCAGATTGGCAAATAGTGAAATATTTTCACGTTTAATCCATCCCCAAGGTGCACCAAGAGTGGTACTGCGGGCTAAATTAAGATCAGCACCATCTTCCCAACGGGGGAGGCTAGCATTAAATGCATCTGTTTTATCGTGTTGATAGCTGATTCCGGTAAATAATGTGGTGCTAGGCAGTAAATCAAAATTTAAAGCAGCATAAAACATTTCACGCCGATTATGTGTAGGCTTGTAGAAAAAATCTTGATCCTGTAAAACAGTGACAAAACGGCCTTGAATATTTGAGCTTAAGGGCCCTGTGATATCAATTTCACCACGATAATTATTCCAGCTCCCAGCCGAAAGTGTCGTCATTAATTCAGTTTCAGTTTTAGGGCGTTTTGATCTTAAATTAATCACACCACCTGCTTCTCCAGCACCAAATAGACCATCTGCACCCCGTAATAATTCTACCGATTCATATTGAGCCATATCTGCAGCATTATTACGATCTTGTAGACTAGATGCACTGCCACCATCGTAACGAATATTTTCAATTTTTAAGCCACGTGCACTATAGTTATTATTTAACCAAAGTTGTTGACGAGTGACACCTGTGGTTTGTTGCATGACATCGTCGAGTGTTTTTAAACCTTGTTGATCAATACGTTCACGTGACATTACAGTAACGGAATGAGGAATTTCTTTTAGACTTTGTGCTGATTTACCGATATGGCTCAGTTGACCTTGATCAGCCTGTATAACAAGCGTTGCGAGTTGCTGTACGGATTGATCTGATGCTGTAGTCTCTGTTCCTGCAATCGATTTTTCAGTACGTTCAGACGCATTGATGATAATAGGACTCAGTTGGATGATGTCAGAAGTTGTCAAAGGGCGTGCTGTATCGGCGATCATTATTTTATCGATACTATAACCACCATTGGCTAGTTTGGTGGCTTGCAATTGATGGGGTTGTAATAATATCGCCAATGCTTGATCAATAGGGTAATTTTGATTTAATCCCATACTTTGTTTTTGATCTAAGTCTTGTGCTTTATAGCTTAAGCTTAAATGTGATTGCACTGCAAATTGCTCAAGAACCTGCTGTAAACTTCCTGCAGCAATAGTATAGCGTCGTATGACTTTATCATCTGCATAGAGTGTAGAGCTGATGCCGAGACTGGTAAAAAATGGCATTACAATTAAAATACCATGTATAGCAAGGTGTAGATGTGTTTTTACGATGCTATGTTTCATGAGATACATCATCCGAAAAAGAGATATTACTTGTCATAAGTCGGATGAGGATAAAAAAGAGATCATGATTAATTGAATACTTGATCTGATTCAAATACAACTTATCAGCTCGCTACACCGCCACAAGGGCGGACAGGAGGTTTTACTGATACGATTTTGCTACTGCTATTGATATACAATCAATTTCAAGCTGTACTGATCAAGGTTGTTATACGACTGAATAATATTGTTTCGTGTCGTTACTTTGGCGACACATTCGATGCCAAATAAAGCTAAATATATCCGAGCATGAGAACAACAAATGATTGATGGTGCACAAGCGTTGCTAAAATATCAAAAATAGTCAAATGCCGTATGGGGTTGTCCATCATGTGCTGATTAAAATGGATACGCCTAATATATAGACGTATTGTAGATTGTGAATTGCTGTAAATCATGAGCGGTGCAATATGTTGGTGCTTAATCATGTTAATCATCATTGAACGGGCTAGATTAACTACGGACTCGACTGCGTTCTGGATCATAGAAGGGTAAGTTGACCACCTGTGCTTTTAAACGTTTTCTTAGCCCATCTAATTGACCAATTTCGACGCTAGTACCTGCAGTGGCATATTGTGGTGCTAAACGACATAGTGCAATCGGTTTCCCTAGTTGAGGAGAGTTTGTTGCACTGGTGACCACCCCAATTGCAAAGCGACCACAATAAATTTGATCGCCATGTTGAGGGATTTCATGCTCTTCTAAGACCAATCCCATTAATTTATGGCGACTGGCTGAGCTTTGATTTTGCATCGCTTGTTTTCCGATAAAGTCTTCTGCTTTACTTTTCATGGCGACTGTAAAACCAATGCCTGCTTCATATGGATTGGTTGCAGTAGAAAACTCATGTTGTGCAAAAATTAATCCTGCTTCAATACGTAACATATCTAAAGCATCAAAGCCTAAAGGTGCAAGATGATAGGCTTGTCCTTGTTGCCAGATGGTATCCCAAAGTTGCTCAGCATCATTGGGATGACACCAAATTTCAAAACCTAACTCGCCTGTATAACCTGTACGTGAAACCATGACAGATGGACCATGCTCATTCACTAGTTTGCCTAAGCTAAAATGAAACCAAGCCAGTGTATTAATATTTGGCTGATGCTCAGGGGTCCAGATTAATTTTTCGAGTAATTCACGACTTTTGGGTCCTTGTAATGCGATATTATGAATATGAGCAGAAACATGTCGAATACTGACTTTATAGCCATGTTGTTGTGCAAGCTGTTTAAGCCATGTACCTGAGTATTCATCGCCACAAATCCAGCGAAAATTATGTTCTCCCATACGAAACAGCGTACCATCATCAACCATTCCACCAGTATCTAGACAGGATGCAGAATAGACAATTTCACCGATTGCCAATTTACGAATATTGCGTGTTAAGGCATATTGCAGTAGAGCTTCTGCATCTGGACCTGTAATATCAAATTTACGTAAAGCACTTAAATCGATCATGGCAACATGTTCGCGACAGGCGAGATATTCTGCTTTCGCTCCCCAACCATCATATTCATTGGCAATCCAATAACCATGATATTCACTCACCTTGCTGGTCAGTGTGCTAATACGTGAAAAAAATCCAGATGCTTGCGTCATACGGGGCTGTTCCTTGGGATCAATTCGATAATGTTGTGAACGTGGAAAATACTGATTTTGGTCGTAAATACGAACAAAGATATCGGTCGGTACCCAACCATTAGATGGATCAATATCATCTGGACAGGCTGATGAAGCACAGCGTAGATTTCGATGTGCCTTGAGTAATACATAGTCGCCTGGTTGAGACCATGGTTCAGCAAGACCAATGCTGCCGCAAGGTTGAATAAAGGTATTGTAAAAAAGATTAATAGCAGGCCAAGCATCACGTGCAGTGATACCATATTGCTGCAGGATCTGATTAAAATTTTCACTACAAGAAACATGAGAATAATAGCCAGAATCATGATAGAACTTAGCATTGCAAGCACTTAAAAACATATCATGACGACCAACAGTATCTTGAACAACTTCGACCATCGCGTGCATATCAGCAGCAAAAAATTTGCTGTGTAAACCCGGTGTTGGCATGCTATGCCCTAAAATAGTTCGGGTTGTCATGGCATCTAAGCCAACTTCTTGACCTTTTGCTAACGCATCTGCATCAAAAGCAAGAAAATCTGAACATTGTTTGCCTGATAGATCAATAATTTGAATCCATTGTCCAGTGGTTACGGTATAGGTTTTTGCAGAACCACGTGGAATAAAAATTTCTTGAACGGGTTGTGCGAGGGGATCAGGTAAATAAGCCAAAATGGGTTGTGCATAGTGAATCTCAATATTGATTTCATCTCGTCCTTGTTGTTCGGTGACTTGAGCATCAGGACCCGTGTTAAAAATCAAGACCTGAATTGGTGCAGCAGCGCGAAATATTGCACATTCACAGTATTCAAGTGTTTTTGCCTGTTTTAATTGTGCAACAGAAATATTTTTGCAGGCTAATTGTTGTTGTAATTTTAGACTTGATGGTGTGCCTTGATGAAGCTGTAAGAGGGTATTTTGTGCAGCTGTATCCGTCAATAGTGTGAGCGGTGTTGATTCATCAATCAATAACTCAGGGGCAGGCTGTTGTTCATCATTCAAGATGAGAATATCAATATTTTGTTGTGCGGGTAATGAAATTTTAATTTGATCATGTAATTGAAGTGTAAAAGACTGCATTGCCTGTGCATCCACACGCAAATGTAATTGTGAAATGGGCTGCTGTAAATGAATATAGTCATCTGAGTGCGCCTGAGTATGTGACAAGTTTAGATTTCCCATCAATCGATCTGCTGCTACAAAGTCAAAATAGAATTTAAATTTCATACTGCTTTGCACTGAACAGCAATTTCTCTAGAGATATACCTTCAATGGGGTAGCGTGACTATTGGCATGATTTCTGCTCAGTTAAAGTGATGCTGCAGATGAGTTGAATGTGTCGTTGCATGCTTGTAGTGAAAAATACATGTTG
This sequence comes from Acinetobacter sp. SAAs474, assembly GCF_032823475.1. Lineage (NCBI taxonomy): Bacteria > Pseudomonadati > Pseudomonadota > Gammaproteobacteria > Moraxellales > Moraxellaceae > Acinetobacter > Acinetobacter sp. SAAs474. The sequence continues at coordinate 2,678,853 of NZ_CP127915.1, read as the reverse complement.
AGAACATAATGACAGTGCATGATGAGTTTGAAAAATATAATCCAGATCATAAGCAATTACAGTTACAGTGCAGTCAAAGTGCACTGTTTTTATTGCAAATGAAAGTTAATCTGATGCAAATACAAGATATGCATGCAGAGTTACCCGCTTTTTTACAATTATTAAAACGACATTCACCGCAAACCCATTTACCAGAATATGGCTTAGTCATGTGTTATCCATTTCGTCAGGAGAGTTTTATTTTTCATGCGCAGGATCAGCCATTGGTATCATATGATATCCATTTATTGCAAAGCCATTTATTACCACGTTCAGCACAAATTTATCCAAGCCATGAAATAGTATTGAATATCGAGACACATCAATGTTTGCGCCTTTTTGTGGGGCAAAAATTCGCGGTATGGCGCATTTATTTTAACTACCAGCCAGAGCCTGTACAGCAGTCGGCATATTTATATCAGCTAGATTTGCACCTTCAGCAAGGTTTTCAGATTTGGACAAAGCAACAAGATCATATACAACAAATTTTACAGCAAGAGCGCCGTGATTTTTCTGCAGAGTTACATGACAGCATTGCACAAGTCATTGGATTTTTGAGATTAAAGTCGGCACAAATCAATCAGCAGTGCAAAAAGTCTGAGCACTATCATCCGCTTGTTTGTCAAACAGAAGAATTAGCAGCCTATACCCATTATGCATATCAACAGGTGCGTGAGCTTATTACTGCATCTCGGTTAACCTATCAAGAACTGGATTTTATTGCTGCATTAAAAAAAATCGTCGCGGAATTTGAACATCAATCCAGCATTGCATTTGAATTAGATTTACGTGTAACACAATTGAGGGTGAGCGCTCAGCAATCTGTACAACTCCTTTATATCATTCGAGAAAGTCTAAGCAATATTGTTCGGCATGCACATGCAACAGTTGCATCAATTTCAGTGCAGCAAAAACAACAGCAATGGCATATTGCTATTGCAGATAATGGTCGTGGTATTCAACCAAAAATGCAGCGTACAGATAGTTTTGGGCTCGATATTATGCAAGAACGTGCAGAGAAAATTGGTGCAGTACTACGAATTTTACCCAATAAACCTTCTGGTACCTGTGTATACATCGATTTAGATATTGCTAAATTAAGGAGTAATTAATGATGAAGTTTGCAGTGAGTATTGTCGATGATCATGCACTATTTCGGCGAGGGGTTGCAGATATTATTCGGCAGTCAAACCAATTTCTACTCCATAAGGAGTATGCTTGCGGTCGAGATTTTTTAGTTGAACTGGATGAAAATCGATCCGATCTATTGCTATTGGATGTACAAATGCCTGAAATTACAGGCATTGATGTTTTACAGCAGATTCGTAAAAGCAATCATGATTTAAAAGTAATTATGCTTACCGCGAGTGTAGCTGACGAGATTATTTTGGATGCCATTCGTTATGGCGCCAATGGTTTTTTACCTAAAGACACGCTACCTGATGAAATTTTAAATCAGTTGAAACATGTGATTAACGGGAAAACTATTTTGCATGCTGACGGAATTGATGTATTAGCAGATCAATTTCGGCAGCAGAATATACAGGCCACTGCCCAGCAACAAAAATCTATCACCACCATACAACAACAGCAAAAATTATTGGCAGAAATCACCTTGCGTGAGCAGGAAACCTTAAGATTAATTGCACAAGGTTTGAATAATAAATTGATTGCACGTCAATTGGGCATCAGTGATGGTACCGTCAAAGTATATGTGAAAAATCTTCTACGTAAACTCAATGTTCATTCACGTTTAGAATTATCTGTTTGGGTGCATCGTCATTTACATACAGCTGATTTTGATCTCTATCTAGCGGATAAAAAAACATTTTAATTGTCTTCCACTTTTGTCAGGTCGCCTTGTTATGCCAGATATTAACGTCTATAAGCGTGCTGAACCATTAGGTCCATATTTAGATCATTATTGGCCACCACTTTTTGAACAGTTTCATGATATTGCCGTATTTCTTGATACGCAAACATATATTTATCATGCGAATAATGCATGGAAAAATTTTCAGCAGCCTGATGATCAGGCTCAACAACCTTTTAAAATGTGGTTATATCCCGAAGATGTCATTAAGTTGCAAGTTGCATTAATGAGTGAAATAACACAAAAAATTCATGTACGCATGTTACGAAAAGATGCAATGCTCATCTGGATGGCATTAAATATTGAACCTATTTATCATCATTTTCCACAGCGCAATAGGCCACCACAATTGTTGGGTTGGTGTGTTTTGGGTCATGAACAAACTGAACAGATTCGGCAGCAGCAACAAAAATATGCCCAGCAACGTAGCCTTAAAGACCTATTATCACGTATTCCTGTGATGTTGTATCGTTCACGAAATGACTGGAATTGGACCATGGACTATGTTAGTCGTGGTTGTGAAAAAGTGACAGGCTATCCACGTCATGCCTTACTCAATACGCCACTATATGGGCAATCTATTCATCCTGAAGATCAGCAATATGTGTGGGATCAGATTCAATATGGCCTACAGCATCATCAGGTCTTTTTTTTACAATATCGTATTATCACGGCAGACCAACGTATTCAATGGGTACAAGAAACGGGTCAAGGCTTATATTCTGAAAGTGATATGGTGCTTGGTGTAGAAGGGGCGGTATGTCTGTCTCAAGCTATCTGATCTGAGGCAACTTAGATCATGTATTAGATTATGTATCTGTGAGATATCTCATTATGGATACTCCATCTGAGGAATTTCTAAAATAAATCTGTCTGTCTAAGGTAAGTGCATCACAGTTGTTTGATTTTAATAAATCATTTGGAGATCAATGATGACACGTGTTGCGATTATTGGGGCAGGACCAAGCGGTATGGCACAATTACGTGCTTTTCAATCTGCACAAAGTAAAGGCCAAGATATACCGGAAATCGTTTGTTTTGAAAAGCAGACAGATTGGGGAGGGCAATGGAATTACACATGGCATACCGGTGTAGATCAATATGGTGAACCAGTCCATAGCAGTATGTATCGATATTTATGGTCAAATGGCCCAAAAGAATGTTTGGAGTTTGCAGATTATAGTTTTGATGAACATTTTGGTCGTGCAATTGGCTCTTATCCACCACGTGCAGTGTTATGGGATTATATTAAAGGGCGCGTAGAAAAAGCAGATGTTCGCAAATATGTACGCTTTAATAGTGCGGTACGTCATGTCGAATACGATACTACCAGTCAACAATTTACACTCACGATTCATGATCATAGCATTGACCAAAGCTATCGTGAATGTTTTGATTTTGTGGTGGTTGCATCGGGTCATTTTTCTACACCCAAAATTCCGGAATATGAAGGTTTTTCTCATTTTGCCGGACGCATATTGCATGCACATGATTTTCGCGATGCATTAGAGTTTAAAGACAAAAATGTATTATTAATTGGAAGTAGTTATTCTGCTGAAGATATTGGTTCACAATGCTATAAGTATGGTGCAAAGCAAATTATCAGTTGTTATCGTCATACGCCGATGGGTTATCAGTGGCCCGATAATTGGTCTGAACGACCACAATTAATTCGGGTTGACCGAACACATGCTTATTTTATCGATGGTAGCACTGCACAGATTGATGCCATTATTTTGTGTACAGGTTATTTACACAGCTTTCCATTTATGCAGGAAGAATTACGCTTAAAAACCAATAATATTCTATACCCACTCAATTTATATCATGGCGTGGTCTGGGAAGATAATCCACGTTTGTTTTATCTCGGTATGCAAGATCAGTGGTACTCATTTAATATGTTTGATGCGCAGGCATGGTATGCACGTGATGTGATGCTGGGTAAAATTGAATTACCAGATAAGGCATTGATGCAACAAGATACGCAAGCTTGGCATGACGCAGAAAAAAATCTTCAGGATGCCGCGGCAATGTTTAAGTTCCAAGGTGATTATATTTTACGTCTCATTCAGCAGACCGATTATCCTTGTTTTGATATTGAAGCGGTTCGACAGACTTTTTTAGCATGGAAAAAACATAAGAAAGAAAATATTTTGGCCTTTCGTGATCAGACGTATCGCTCATTGATTACAGGTACGATGGCAGTTGCACATCATACCCCATGGCTAGAAGCCTTAGATGACTCGCTAGAGGCTTATTTGCAAATTGATATTCCGATGCAAAATGCGGGATAGTGGCAGATTGATATTCTTTTTGATCTAATGCCGCAATTAATCATCTTACGATTCCAGACATATTATTGCAGCTATATCGATATGCTGCATTTTTATCTATTTGAAAAATATTAATATTTAAAGATGACTACCCCTTAGTGAGTAAGATTTACAGGGGATGGTCGAATCAAAAAAAAAGCTTTAAATATTAACTTATATCGTTCTATATGGGGGTGGTCGTCATCATGGAAATTATGCACAGTACGCCAAAATATCTGAGTCTAGATACATTTCATCTCAATGTACCCACCTATATTTTGGTACTTGAAAATGCAACATCACCGTATGCGCAGCAACTTTTTCAGCAACTTAAAGTTCAACAGTGTCGTGAAGTATTTACGCTTGACAATCAGCGTAAAGATGATGCATTGGCAAATTTATTAAATCAGTTACAAGATAGGTTATGTCTTGAATATGCTGGAATTCACATCGTGGTATGTGGTACTGAAGCATTTATTTGGGAAATACAACAATGCCTGATTTACCATGGTTGCCTAAAAGAAGAAATGAGTTTGCTACTCGATTTAACTGAGCCTAAACAAAATGTAAAAAAAATCTATTGTGTTCATTGTGGACGAACTCAGCATACCACCGCAGTAGAGTATTGTACTTGTCAACATTGTAATCTTAATTTATTGATTCGGAGTCATTTTTCTGAGCGCTTAGGTGCATATATGGGCGTATGTGCCAATGTACAACAGTCTCAAGGAGCAATCAGTTGATGTCTAATACATTATCGGTTTGTGTGACACATATTGAACAAGTCACCCCTATGATTCGAGAGTTCACTTTAACAGCGCAACATCAACCTTTATTACCGTTTTCTTCTGGCAGTCATATTGTGGTGCAGTTACCGCTAAAGGACAGGGTTATTCATAATGCATATTCTTTATTAAATGATCCTGATGAACAACATCATTATCAAATTGCTGTTCGTTTACAAGACAAGTCACGAGGTGGCTCACAATATCTACATCAGCATGTTCAGGTGGGGGATTCGCTAGATATTTCTGCACCGTTGAATTTATTTGCCTTACATTCACAGGCCAAACATCATGTGTTTATTGCAGGTGGGATTGGTATTACGCCTTTTTTATCACATATGAAATATTTATTACATGCGGGTGATAGTTTTGAGTTGCATTATGCCTGTCGTGATGGAATAAGCAATGCCTATGAATTGATGTTAAAGCAGTTATTTGATGAACATGTGCACATTTATTCAGAAAAAACTCAACAACGCTTAGATATTGAAAAATTACTCAAACAGCAGTCTTTACAGAGTCATGTCTATATTTGTGGTCCAGAGCGTTTAATTGGTACCGTGGTGAATACAGCACAGCAATTAGGCTGGTCTAGACATAGAGTGCACTGGGAAAAATTTACAGCACCTGCGGCTGGTGAAGCATTTGATGTGCTGCTCACTCAAAGCCAGCGAAAAATTCATATTCCAAGTAATTTCAGTTTACTGGAGGCTTTAGAACAACATGGCATAGCGATTCCTAATTTGTGTCGTGGTGGGGTTTGTGGTCAGTGTAGTACAGCTTATACGCAAGGGGAAGTAGCACATTTAGACCACTATTTAACGGTACAGGAGCAGGCATCACAGTTGATGCCTTGTGTCTCTAGAGCAAAATCCGGCCATATTTTACATTTAGCCTTATAACTTTGAGAGATCTGTATGACTGTTCAATTTAATCATGATGAAAATATGCGCGATGAATTTCGCTATCACAATAGTGAGCAAGCCATTGCACGTTTTCCATTTCCATTTCCTGAAGATCAATATATGTATTCTGTCAATATTGAACCAGCACTGGCAAAACCCGATAGCATTTTTGAGCACTGGTTTGATATTGATGAACATTATGTCACAGAAATGAATGAACGCCGTTTAACTTTAGCGCAAGATCCTAAGCGATGTATTGTTATGCCACATATGCGCCAAGCAAGCTGGGATTTTTTAGAAATGGTGATGCAACATTATGCAAAAAATTATCCTGAACATTTTCAATTGCAACAGGACGGACTGAATTGGCATTGGATAAACCGTCCTTTAAATATTGATGTGCATTTTATTTTTGGTGATGACAATAGTTTAGCATTACATCCTTTTGAGTTTATTAGCCGGCAATTTCAAGGGGATGTAGCACTACTCGATCAGCGAGAAGGTGACCTATTTATGGATGCTGGCATGATTACAGGGCCAGCCGATTGGTCGCTGCATTTCGATGCTGGGATGAGTTTTAAGCAATGGCATGCACCAGTGCCTCAATTAGCACATCAACTAGGTGTTTTTGATCGCGCCTTAAAATTTTTATTAAACATTCAGGTTGGGCAACCTTATCGCCGTTTAAATTGGACAATGACCATTAATCCAAGAATGGATACCTCTTCGGAAACCTATCATTTATGGGGACATGAGCGTGGCATGGTTACAGTCGATAATGCTGGCGAAATGGTGTACTTACGTGTTGAGTTACAAATGATGCCACGTTTGGCACGTAGTAATGCATTGTTATTTAGTATTCGTACTTATCTGATTAGTTTGAATGATTTAACGCGTAATCCTGCATGGGCAAAACGTTTGTATCGAGTCATTCGAGATTTGCCACAATCGATTGCGCAATATAAAGGTATTGATGAATATCGTGAGCCACTTTTGCAATGGTTATCTCAATTTGATTCAACAGATCACCCATAATTTTAATTTTACTCACTTAGACCAACTTAAATGATTTGATAAGGAAATGATGACATGGCAAATTCTTGGCGTATTTCAGCTTTAGCAGCACAGCATCGTCAGCTTGGCTCGAAATTAGAAGACTGGAATGGAATGGGGACCGCTTGGACTTATGATAGTGATATTGCAGATCATTATTTGGCGATTCGTACCAAAGCTGGACTGATGGATGTTTCGGGACTTAAAAAAGTACATTATGTAGGACCACATGCAGAAAGTTTACTGGAATATGCAACCACCCGTGATATTTCGAAACTATATCCTGGAAAATCAGTCTATGCCACTATGCTCAATGAACAAGGCAAGTTTGTTGATGATTGTGTCATTTATCGTACTGGACCAAATGCTTTTATGGTGGTACATGGTACAGGAATTGGCTATGAGATGTTATCACGCTCAGCCCTTGGGCGTCAGGTTGCGATCTTGTTTGATGACGATTTGCATGACTTATCCTTACAAGGACCGTTAGCTGTTGATTATTTGGCTGAACATGTTCCTGGTATTCGTGATTTGGCATATTTTCATCATATCCAAACCAGACTATTTGGTGCCCCTGTTATGATTTCGCGTACTGGATATACCGGTGAACGTGGTTATGAAATATTTTGTAAAGCTGCCGATGCTGCCATGATTTGGGAGACGATTTTAAAGACCGGTCAAGCTTATGGTATTGTGCCATGCTCATTTACCACACTGGATTGGTTGCGTACGGAAAGTTATCTATTATTTTTCCCTTATGATAATTCTGAATATTTTCCATTTGAGCATGATGTTTGTGGCGATACGCTATGGGAGTTAGGATTGGATTTTACGGTTTCACCAGATAAAGGCGAATTCCGCGGCTGTTATGAACATCGACGTTTAAAAGATAAAGCACGCTTTAAAATTTTTGGTGTTTTATTAGAGGGTCAGCAGGCTCCAGCCATGGGAGATACCTTATGGGATGGTGATCAACAGGTAGGTGTAATCACCTGTGGTATGCATTCTCCATTAACACAGCAAACTGTGGCAATTGCGCGTTTAGCCCTACCTTATGCTGAACAAGGCAAGGCACTGCAAGTGAAGGGAAGTGTAGCAGTAAATGCTATTGCACATACATTACCTTTTGATGATCCACAAAAATTAAAGCGTACTGCAAAAGGTTGATTTTTAGCCTTGGATAGAGCTGATCCTGCGTTATCGCAGGATTTTATTAGATTAATACTCAATGTAAAAAACCGTATTTATCCGATTAAAATATAATAGGCGTTATTTAGTCAGTACTCTGGATATACTTGCTTGGTCTTCAATTGGCTATTGGTATTACAAAACAATTATTACAGACTATTTAAAAAAAGCATTTCAAGAACTCGATGACAAAGCTAATTGGTCAACAAAAAAGTCATCCTCTTCTAAATATGCACAGGGTGTAAAGATTCCCACCATGCTAACGGCTTGCCGTGTGGTGATGGGAATAGGTCAAATTGACTACTGTTGATGCAAGTGATTTTATTTAAAAATCACCGTACGATCATCATTTAAAAACACACGGTGTTCCACAAAGTATTTCACTGCTTTGGATAATGCCACCGTTTCTGTATCACGCCCTACTGAGACTAAATCCTCAGGTAAATAGGCATGATCCACACGTTGTACTTCTTGTTCGATAATTGGACCCTCATCTAAATCCCCTGTGACAAAATGTGCAGTTGCACCAATCAGTTTTACGCCACGTTCAAAGGCCTGATGATAAGGTTTGGCACCTTTAAAGCCCGGTAGGAATGAATGATGAATATTGATGGCACGACCAGCCAATTGACGGCAAAGCTGATCAGAAAGAATTTGCATATAGCGCGCTAAAATCACCAGTTCAGTCTCTGTTTCATCGATGATTCTAAGTAATTCGGCTTCTTGCTGTGCTTTGGTTTCTTTATTGACAGGGAGGTAGATAAAACGTAATCCTTCACGTTCAGCAATTGGGCGTAAATCTAGATGATTCGACACAATTGCAGTAATTTGAAAATCCAATTCTCCTTTGTGATGGCGATATAATAAATTTAAAAAGCAATGATCAAACTTACTGACCATAATCATCACTTTCATGGGTGAATTACAGTCATAGAATGACGCTTGCATATCAAACTGTTGTTCGATTTGGGCAAAATTTGTTTTTAAGCGCTCTAGATCGTCTATTCCATCTTCAAAACGAAAAACGATACGGGTAAAGAAGTAGCCAGTAACTTCATCATCATACTGTGCCATTTCACTAATATAACAACCATTTTGAGCTAAACACCCGCTAATTGCAGCGACAATACCAGAGGCAGCCGGACAATGCACTTTTAAAATATATTCACTCAAATGAGATGTTAGCATGCGTAATACTCCAATTAAAACTCAGTTAAAAAATATAATTTTGCTGATATAGCATGAAAAAAATCACGAATAAAAAGTTAATTTCATATAAATTTTATATAAAAAAACAAAGGTTTTTGTCTATATTTATTGTTTAAATTCAATGACTTTTTGTGAGTATGTCTTTGTGAGTAGTCTTATTTTTTAATAGGTATAATTAAAATAAATAATGTTGTAAATCGTTTGGGTAATAACGTGGTATCCAAGATGATTTATTTGCGGGTTTGATCGATCATTTGAAGGTTTGATCTTGATGCTTCTCAGTCATCATCAGTTTTTAACTGATTGCAGGCAATTCTCTATTTATTATGCTGCGCAGCAGTAGTTGTTGTTAGGTGGGATGAATAGCACAGTCATCGGCGAGATGGAAGGAATATTAAATTAAGCATTCATTTATGATATTTAACTTGAATATACAAGGACATACGAATTGCTTAAACCTAAAGTTTAGTGCTGAGAGCATATCAATCAACAATTCAATCATATTAATAGACTGCATTTAAATATCTTGGTGCATGGCTTTAAAAAAAATGTGCAATTTTAATGCAAAAAATATTCTTATTGGGAATATTTTCTTAATCATTATAAAAAAATATTATTAATTAACTACTTAAAATAATTGGCTTGTTATTTGCTTTTGATTTGATGAACGTTCTCAAGGAGAAGATTATGAGTTATCCAGAGCACTTTGTGATTAAGAAAATTCGTTTATTAACACCGACCACATGTGAAGTGTATATGTTGAACATGAATAAAAAGTTTATGAAAGGATGGATGATTCGTTGTAATCAAAGTTTAACTCATAAATTTCATGAACAGATGAATGATTTAATGCAATCTTCACAGCCATTTCAGATGTTAATGCAGCTTAAACAATTTCATCGCGTGGATGTTTTATGTTAGAAGAAAAATGACCAGCAGGAGAGAAATTTCCTGCTGGTGCTTTGCTATATCTGTATAAAAATCAAAAACTTAAAAAAATTATTTAAAATAAAAAAAGTTCATCAAAAATGCTAGACGGCATAAAAAAAATCCGATATAAATTCCCATAATGAAAATAAATTTCCTAACAAGAAAGTTTTTTCATTATCAATCCAACGCTGAAAATTTACAATTAATAGGAAACAGTCCTATGCCACAGCATGTTCCAGCTCAATATATACTTAAGATCCGTTGTCCGGCTGCCTCTGGTATTGTCGCTGCAATTAGCGGGTGTTTAGCTCAAAATGGTTGTTATATTAGTGAAATGGCACAGTATGATGATGAAGTTACTGGCTACTTCTTTACCCGTATCGTTTTTCGTTTTGAAGATGGAATAGACGATCTAGAGCGCTTAAAAACAAATTTTGTCCAAATCGAACAACAGTTTGATATGCAAGCGTCATTCTATGACTGTAATTCACCCATGAAAGTGATGATTATGGTCAGTAAGTTTGATCATTGCTTTTTAAATTTATTATATCGCCATCACAAAGGAGAATTGGATTTTCAAATTACTGCAATTGTGTCGAATCATCTAGATTTACGCCCAATTGCTGAACGTGAAGGATTACGTTTTATCTACCTCCCTGTCAATAAAGAAACCAAAGCACAGCAAGAAGCCGAATTACTTAGAATCATCGATGAAACAGAGACTGAACTGGTGATTTTAGCGCGCTATATGCAAATTCTTTCTGATCAGCTTTGCCGTCAATTGGCTGGTCGTGCCATCAATATTCATCATTCATTCCTACCGGGCTTTAAAGGTGCCAAACCTTATCATCAGGCCTTTGAACGTGGCGTAAAACTGATTGGTGCAACTGCACATTTTGTCACAGGGGATTTAGATGAGGGTCCAATTATCGAACAAGAAGTACAACGTGTGGATCATGCCTATTTACCTGAGGATTTAGTCTCAGTAGGGCGTGATACAGAAACGGTGGCATTATCCAAAGCAGTGAAATACTTTGTGGAACACCGTGTGTTTTTAAATGATGATCGTACGGTGATTTTTAAATGAATTTAGTTACTCAAATACCGACATCGACTGAGATGTCCATTATTGATGGTAAAGCTATTGCACAACGTGTATTGGCAGAAATTAAAGCCGATGTACAACTGCTTAAAGCACAACAAATTGAACCTTGTCTGGCCGTGATTTTGCTGGGTGATGATCCTGCAAGTCATGTTTATGTTCGTAATAAAGTTGAAAAAGCTTTAGAGGTGGGAATTCGTTCTTTAGAGTTTCGTTTTGCTGCAGAAACAACAGCCGAAATACTATTAGAAAAAATTGATCAATTGAATGCAGACCCTACAGTAAATGGCATTTTAGTACAACTGCCATTACCTGCACATATTGATGAAATACTGGTGTTACAGCGGATTGATCCCATCAAAGATGTAGATGGATTTCATAGTGAAAATGTGGGTGGCCTGAGTCAAGGCCGCGATGTATTAACACCTTGTACACCAACAGGTTGTATTCGTTTATTAAAAGAAACCTTGGGCGAAAATTTATCGGGTTTACATGCTGTGGTGGTGGGGCGTTCTAATATTGTTGGAAAGCCAATGGCAGCCTTGTTATTACAAGAAAATTGTACAGTTACGATCGTCCATTCACGGACAAAAAACATTCAGGAAATCTGTAAGACCGCAGATATTTTAGTTGCAGCTGTGGGTCAACCTCACATGATTAATGCGTCTTATCTTAAGCCACAAGCAGTCGTGATTGATGTTGGTATTAACCGTATACAACACAATGGTCAAAACCGTTTGGTCGGAGATGTTGATTTTGCTGATGTAGTCTCTCAGGTCAAAGCCATTACACCGGTGCCTGGTGGTGTAGGTCCTATGACGATTGCCTATTTAATGAAAAATACGCTTAACGCTGCACGTCTGCAGATTCAATCATTTTAGATCATGAGATAGCGGCATTGAAAGATATGCCTTGGAGAAAAAATCATGCCACTTGGTCTGCTCAAATACGGATTAAGCAGTGAATATCCTGTTGAAGTTGATCTGCCTCCACCAAAGGAATTGAAGTCACATTATGATGTGGTCATTATTGGTGCTGGCGGTCATGGTTTAGCAACGGCATATTATCTTGCAAAATACCAAGGTATCACGAATGTTGCTGTCTTGGAAAAAGCCTATCTTGGTGGAGGAAATACCGCACGCAATACTGCCGTAATTCGTTCCAATTATTTAACTGCTGAAGGCGTAAAATTTTATTCGGAATCAGTTAATTTATTTAAAAATTTATCGAACGAATTTGATTTTAATATCATGTACTCAGAACGTGGCCAGCTCACCTTGGCACATACGGATGCCACAGTACGTGCATTTCGTCAACGTGCTGAAGTAAATAAACATTTTGGTGGCCGCACCGAAATGATTGATCGTCAGCAAATTAAAGAGTTAGTGCCATGTCTTAATTTAGATCCAGCACATTTACCCGTTTTGGCAGGGCTCTGGCATATGGATGGTGCTACAGCACGTCATGATGCTGTGGCATGGGGATATGCCAAAGAAGCAGCCAAACGTGGTGTAGAAATCCATCAGTTAACAGAAGTACAAGATTTTGTGCGTGATGATCATCATGTGACTGCGGTCAAAACCAATCGCGGCACAATCCAATGTGGCTGTGTGGTACAGGCAATAGCAGGTGCATCGAGCATTTTAATGAACAAGCTGCATATTAAATCACCCATTCAGACCTTTCCCTTACAAGCCATGGTCTCGCAACCATTTAAGCCTTTTATTGATCCATTGGTCAGTTCGTCGGCATTACATTGTTATGTACAACAGACCAGTCGCGGTGAAATTGTTTTTGGTGGAGGATCAGATCCATATCCATTGTATAACACACGTTCAACACTTGATTTAAAAGAAAGTTTATTGGCACATGCGATTGAAATGTTTCCGTTTATGGCCAATGTCAAACTGATGCGGCAGTGGGCGGGGATTACTGATATGACACCGGACTATAGTCCAATTATGGGTAAATCACCTTATGACAATTATTATTTAGATGCGGGTTGGGGAACATGGGGATTTAAATCGACGCCTATTTGTGGCAAAACCATGGCGCAATTGGTAGCGACAGGACAGACACCAGACTTAATTAAGCCGTTTGAATTATCACGTTTTAGCCGCTTTCAACAAGTCAATGAAATGGGCGCCACTGCGGCGAGTCATTAAGGAGTAATAACATGAAAATGATGCGTTGTCCCTTAAACGGTCTACGAAATATCAGTGAATTTACTTATGGTGGTGAGCTTAAGACCATGCCTGATCAAAACAGTTGTAGTGATGAACAATGGGCAGATTATGTATTTAATAAGAATAATATTGCAGGTGAAGTTTTTGAGTGGTGGATGCATACCCCCACTAATTATTGGTTTATTGCGCAAAGACATACGATTACAGATGAAATTCTAGCGACTTTCGATGCGCGTGAAATGTTTAACAGTCGTGTGGAATTTACCATGATTGCTGTTGAAAAAACGGGTAATAAAACAAATGAAGTACAGGGGATGGCCGTATGAAAGCAGCAAGTTTAGATCGACTGCCTTTACCTTATGGTAGTCAAATTGATCGTCAGCAGCCAGTAACTTTTCAATTTGATCAACAGACTTTTCAAGGTTATATGGGCGATAGTATTGCCAGTGCATTGATTGCCAATCAACGTTGGATTATTTCGAGATCATTTAAATATCATCGTCCACGTGCACCATTAACGATGGCTGGCCAAGATGCCAATACATTGATTCAATTACCACATGAAGCCAATGTATTGGCAGATCATACCGAAATTACATCAGGTTTATCTGCCATGGGCCAAAATTATGCAGGTTCTTTAATGAAAGATACTGATGCATTTTTAGGTCGTTTTTCTAAATTTATGCCAGTAGGTTTTTATTATCGTTCATTTTATAAACCAAAAGGTGTTTGGAAATTATGGGAGCCTTTGATTCGTAAAAAAGCAGGTCTGGGTGTACTTGATTTAAATTTTCAGCCTGAGTATTACGATAAAGCCTACTTATTTACCGATATTGCCATTATTGGTGCCGGACCTGCAGGATTACAAGCTGCACTCACTGCGGCTGATGCTGGCCTAAAAGTGATTTTAATTGAACAAGATAAAGTGCTGGGTGGTAGTTTAAATTATGCTCGTTTTGATGTTGCTGGACAAAAAGCGACAGCATTGGCACATCAATTGATCGCTGATGTAGAACAGCATCAAAATATTACGATACTTCGGAAAGCAATTTGTAATGCATGGTTTACTGATCACTATTTACCCGTGATTCAAGCAAAACGCATGTATAAAGTTCGTGCTAAACAATGTATTGTGGCAAGCGGAAGTTTTGATCAACCGGTCATTTTTCGTAATAATGATTTACCGGGAATATTATTGACCAGTGCGGTACAGCGGTTGGTTAAATTATATGCAGTTCGTCCTGGCCAGAATATTGTCATTTTAACAGGACATGATGATGGTTATTTAGCTGCTTTAGATTTAATTGAAGCAGGTATCCATGTCGCGGCTTTAGTCGATATGCGTATGGCTGCTCATGATCCACTATTACATCAAGCCTTAAGCGAACGAAATATTCCATTATATTTAAATAGTACGGTATATGAAGCAATTGCAGCTAAAGGAATACAGCGATTAGTGGCTGTGGAGATTCGCAGTATTATTGCCGAAGGTCAAGTCGCTCAGACAGGCACAAAAATTGATTGTGATGTTTTGGCGATGTCTTCAGGTTATATGCCTGTGTATCAATTATTATGTCAGGTAGGTGCGAAATTAAGTTATGACGATATCCATGCTCAATTTAGTATTTCAGGTTTACCTGAAGGTTTAAAAATTAGTGGTTCTGTTAGCGGGCTATATCAATTAGATCATGTTCTACAGCATGCCACACAGAGCGCATTACGGGCAGTTGCTGAGATTTCAGGACAAGCGCAGACACCAGTGAAAATGGATTTTGTAGAACCACCTATCAATTTTCCTTGGCCAATTTTCCCACATCCTAAAGGCAAGGAATTTGTTGATTACGATGAAGATTTACAAATTCGCGATATCATTAATGCCACTAAATCTGGTTATCGAGATATTCAGCTTGTTAAACGGTTTTCTACTGTGGGTATGGGACCATCACAAGGTCGTCACTCTGCGTTGCCGACAGCACGCTTAGTGGCCAAATATACAGATCGTACGGTCAGTGAAACGGGTGTCACTACAGCGCGGCCACCCTTTACGGCAGAAAAACTGGCACATATTGCTGGCCGTGGTTTTGATCCATACCGCCAGACACCAATGCATCGACGTCATCTAGAGGCTGGTGCGCAAATGATGCCGGCTGGTAATTGGCAACGTCCAGCATATTATGGTGATGTTGCCAGACGTTTACAGCATATTGAAAATGAAGTACGTCATGTACGACAAAAGGTGGGCATTATTGATGTTTCGACACTAGGTGGGTTAGATATTCGTGGTCCAGATAGTGCTGAGTTTATTAATCGTTTATACACTTTTGCATTTACCAAATTACCAATTGGAAAAACCCGTTATGCCGTGATGACTGCAGAAGATGGGGTGATTATTGATGATGGTGTTGCTGGACGATTAAGTGAAGATCATTTTTATGTGACAGCAACAACCAGTGGTGTAGAGCGGATTTATCAGCAAATGCTGAAATGGAATGCGCAATGGCGTTTAAATGTTGATATTGCGAATGTTACCACTGCATTTTCGGCCGTTAATATTGCAGGGCCAAATTCACGTCAAGTCATGCAGCAAGTCTGTCACGATGTTGATTTTAGTGCCACGGCTTTTCCATATCTAGGCCTACGCTTAGGCACAATCGAAGGAATTCCAGTACGTATTCTACGTGTGGGGTTTGTCGGGGAATTAGGTTATGAAATTCATTTCCCTGCACGTTATGGTGAGTTTATTTGGGATCTATTAATTGAAGCGGGTACAGCATTTTCTATACAACCATTTGGTGTCGAAGCACAGCGTTTATTACGTTTAGAAAAAGGTCATATTATTGTCAGTCAAGATACGGATGGTATGTCCCATCCTCAAGAAGTTGATTTATCTTGGGCGGTAGCAAAAAATAAACCTTGGTTTGTTGGCAAGCGTTCGATTGAAATTTTACAGCAACAGCCATTAAAACGTAAATTGGTGGCCTTTGTTTTAGATAAACAACATGAAAAACCGTTAGAGGGTCATATTGTTTTAAATAATGAACACATTACTGGACATATCACTTCTTGTGAATATTCACCAACTTTAGATCAAATTATTGGTTTAGCTTATGTGGGTATTGAGCAAAGTGAGATTGGGCAGCAATTTCCAATTCGTGTGGAAAAAGGAGCACTTGTTTATGCCACGGTGGTGAAAGCACCTTTTTACGATCCGAATAATAGTCGTCAGGAGATCACCTCATGAATCGTTTGTATCCTACTGCACAAAGTCCAATACAACAATGTTCACCAGCCTATCAAATCTTTGGTCAAGATACTTTATTGTTAGCAGGAGATGATCTTGCTCAAATCCAGCAATGTGCCATTATTGATTTAACCCATCTACCCCGCGTAGGTTTTCGCGGTCTGGACAGTGCAGATTTTTTAACTGAACATGGTTTTCAAGTTCCTGAACAGCCTAACAGCTTATGTCAGCAAAAGGATGGTAGCTTGGTTGCAAAGCTTTCTCATTATGAATATTTACTATTAGGGGGATTGTTGAATTTTGGTGAAAATGTTCGTACTTTAGAACAAGATTGGCGCGCAGATGGCCGAGCAAATTATTTATTGGCTCGGCAAGATAGTCATGCGTGGATTCAATTAACAGGACATCATATTGCGCAGGTCATGGCGAAATTATGCGCTGTAGATTTATCTGCTGACGCATTTTCTGTCGGGCAGGTGGTACAGACATCGATTGCCCGTATTAATGGTATTATTTTAAATGTAAGTGATTTACAAACACAGAAATTCAATATTTTATGTGATCGTGCTGCTGCATTATATTTATGGCAAGTACTGTTGGATGCGATTGCTGAGTTTGGTGGCAAAGCAGCAGGAGTAGATGCCTTATTAAATCCATAGATGTAAGCTAACTCTAGACAAAAGGCTGTTGATATTGATCAAACAGCCTTTTTATGATGCTCTGGAAAGATAATGGAAAGTGAGTAGTGAAGCATTATTTTTTTCGATATGGATTAAACAAAGCAAATATTTAAAATATTTGCTTTGTTTTAACCATGCTTAAAGTGGTTTGATCTATGATCAATTTAATGATTATAAGCACTTTCATTATGTTCGCTGACATCTAGACCTTGTTGTTCTTGTTCTGTCGTCACTCGTAAGCCAATGGTTTTATCGATTAATTTAAGTAAAATCCAACTCAGAATACCCACATAAGCAAATGTCATAACAATACTGGCCAATTGTGCAAAAAATTGTGGTATTAAAGCAATACCTTCTATATTTCCGCCTAATTCAGGAATACAGAAAATTCCTGTCAATAAACAACCGACAATGCCACCAATACCATGTAGGGAAAATACATCTAGGGCATCATCAACACCAAATTTTCTTTTTAAAGTCATAATGGCATAAAAACTGGCAATACTGGCCAAGATTCCGATCATGATTGCACCAAAAGGCCCAACATAGGCAGCAGCTGGCGTAATACCTACTAAACCACCAATTGCACCAGATGCTAAGCCAAAGGAGGTAACGTGACCGCGATATTGTTTTTCAGCAAACATCCACCCTATAATTCCACCACAGGTTGCCAACATTGTGGTCATCATGATTAAAGCAGCAGATGAATTAATTGCCAGTGCAGAACCGACATTAAATCCAAACCATCCTGCCCAAAGTAGTGCAGCACCAATCATGACAAAAACCATATTATGAGGTGGCATTGGCGTCGTCGGCCATCCTTTGCGCTTACCAAGCACCATCGCACCGACAAATGCGGTGACACCTGCTGCAATATGAACTGCTGTTCCTCCTGCAAAATCTAACACTCCCCAGTTATGAAATAATGCACCATCGCCACCCCAGACCATATGTGCCATTGGACCATATACAATCACAATCCAGAGTGCACTAAAAATTACAGCTGCTTCAAATTTCATTCGCTCAGCAAATCCACCCAGTGCAATACAAGGCGTAATCATGGCAAAGGTCATTAAAAATACAATGACAATATATTCAGGAATGGTTCCAGATAATGTTTCTGCTGTAATATTACTCAGCATTGCTTTATCCAGTCCTCCTACAATACTGTGCCAGTTGTAGATACCGGCCTGCATGCCGCTGGTATCTGTTGCTAAGCTATATACCAGTGCAACCCATAGAATGCCAACAACACCGGCTACTGCAAAAAATTGTGTAAATAGCGACAAAATATTTTTACTCCTCACCATTCCTCCATAAAAGAGGGCAAGTCCAGGAATAAACATAAGAAGGACAATCACAATAGAAACCATAAGCCACACAGTTGCTGCGGGATCAAGTGTGTCTGCAGCAAAAGCAGTCACGGGTAATAGTAAGCTTATACATCCAAGTAACTGTTTTAAATTATTGATGATCATGAATTGCTCCTGAATGTCATGAATTTAAATGCTCATTACAACGATCATTTTCATTTTTGTGATGCAATATGATTTCATGCAAAAATGAAATTCATCAAAACAGATGCAACTCTCATACCATAATTTATATTATTATTTGTTGATTTTCATATAGATAGCATTATTTTAATCATTAAATCTTTTAGCATAATGGATTGTTTTTGTTGAGGTCTATATCTCTAAAGCAGTATCTATATCTCTAAAGCAGTAGTTGATGACATGTCACAATGATCATCATGCTATTGCTCAAATAGTGCTGAGTTGAATGAGGCGCTATTTGAGCTTGAAAGTGGATTTAGGCCGTCTGGTTGATTGATTTAGTGATTGTAAGCATCTTCATTATGCTCACTAATATCTAAGCCTTGTTGTTCCTGTTCTGCTGTAACACGTAAGCCGATAGTTTTTTCGATCACAATCATAATGAGCCAGGTGAATACGCCACAATATATGACAGTAAACAAGATACTCCCAGTTTGTGCAGTCAATTGTGACCAGAGTACAATACCTTCCACTTTACCGCCGAGCGCAGGAATACAGAATATTCCCGTTAAGATACAACCCACGATTCCTCCGACTCCATGTAAGGCAAACACGTCTAATGCATCATCAATCCCCATTTTATACTTGAAGGTGCGAATGGCATAAAAACAACATATTGCACTAATTAAGCCAATGATGAGTGCACCAAAAGGTCCAACATAGGCAGCAGCTGGCGTAATGCCGACTAAGCCAGCAATCGCACCAGATGCCAAACCAAGTGCACTTACATGTTGCGTATGCAATCTTTCAATCAGCATCCAACCGAGGACACCACCACAGGTTGCAACCATAGTTGCCATCATGGCAATGGTGGCTGAGGCATTGACAGCAAAGGCTGAACCGACATTAAATCCAAACCATCCAATCCATAAAAATGCAGCACCTATGAGTGTGTAGACCAGATTATGTGGCGGGATAGGCGTAGTTGGCCAACCACGACGTGCACCCAATACCCAAGCGCCCACCAAAGCAGCAACACCGGCATTAATATGTACGGCTGTACCACCTGCAAAATCGAGTACGCCCCAATTATGAAATAATGCACCATCCCCCCCCAAACCATATGGGTCATTGGTCCGTAGACCAATACTAGCCATAGAATCGTAAAGAGTAGAATGGCTGAAAATTTCATGCGTTCAACAAAAGCACCGATTGCAATACAGGGGGTAATCATGGCAAAGGTCATACCAAAAACAATTAAAATATATTCAGGGATACCTCCGATGAGTGTATTTTCATCAATACCGACAAGAAATACTTTATTTAATCCACCTATAAAACTATGAATATTAGTCACATTTGCAGACATATTGCTAGAATCTGCGCTGATGCTATAGACCAAGCTTAACCATAGAACACAGACGACAGCCGCAACTGCAAAAAATTGTGTATAAATAGAAAGAATATTTTTTGCACGAATCATGCCACCATAAAATAGTGCAAGGCCAGGTATAAACATCAAGAGTACCAAGAGTGTTGATAGCATCATCCAAACCGTGGATGCAGTGTCTAATGTTTCACTGGCGCTGGCATAGCCTGAGATTAATAGGCTTAGCCATAATAATGTTTTAAAAGTATTGATCCACATTTGCCCCTCCAGAATTAAAATTCACGGTTTATATCAATGCATGATGGTATTGCCGTTTCACCAATATTCCCGATGGGAATATTTATTTATTATTATGCAAAGCAATTCCTGTACCAGTACCAGTCGATTGAAAATGCAATGTGTATTGGACATACAAAATGAGGGGGTAAAGAACGGGGCTGGAAAATGCAGTCTATACGCTGCCTAATGAGATTTGTCACTGTTGAATAATGGCGTGACTCATCTCATTGTAGATATTATTGAGTTCCGATTAATCTGTTGAAGTTTCACCATAATTAACCATCGAAATTAATCGGATAGGGACTTGCATTAATTGTTCTGGCCCATGGGGTATTTCACCATCCAATGTGAGGCAATCACCAGGCTGCATATGAAATACTTCATCGCCATGTCGATACATGATTTCTCCTTCGATTAGATACAGCATTTCTGTACCCGGATGAGCAAAAATTGGAAATTCTTCGCTAGCGTCATCCATGCTGACCAAATAAGCTTCAAAATTTTTACGTGGCCCACGTGAATGTGTTAATAAATGATAGGTATGACCTTTTTCAGTTCCTCGACGTACAACTTCCATTCCTTCACCTGATTTCACGATCATCGCATGGCTTTCTTGCTGATCATATTGACTAAATAGTGTGGAAAGCGGAATACCGAGGACTTCACATAGACGACTCAATGTTTCTAAACTTGTTGAAACCTGAGCATTCTCAATTTTACTTAACATTCCTTGGCTAATATCAGCAATTTGTGCCACATCTGCCAGCTTTAATCCTTGCTCTTGACGGCAACGTTTGATTTGAATGCCAATATATTGTTCCAGCTTTAGGCTGTTTTTATTGTGTCTCATTATGGATCAACTCGCACTATTTTGACTCTAAATTATGCTGAATCTTCATCAGAATTAGTGTTCAGCGCCATGGTAAATAAAAAAACATTTTTATGAAAAAAATATTCCCATTAGGAATATTAAGCCTTTCAAGCAATATATTCAAATTTTTTTGCCGTACGCATAAAGTTGGCAAGGGATTTGCTTTCTTAATAGGAAATAAAGTTTCTTATTTAGAATAATATAAGAGCAAGCATTTCTCTGCATTATTCGAGCCAAATATCATTTTTTGTCATATTGGGAGTATGTCAAATATGTTGCAGCAGGCCATTGTAAAAGAGTTTTTTGAAGAACAGCACAGTATTATCACCAAACCTAAATACCGTCCAGAAGTACAAAAAGTCATTGATGAACATCAATTAAAGTACGTATTGGCACAGTTTGTTGATATTCATGGTTCAGCAAAAACCAAATCAGTACCGATCTCAGGTTTAAAAGCAATTGAAAATGTAGGCGTTGGATTTGCTGGCTTTGCAATTTCAGGTATGGGAATGCAGCCACATGGTCCAGATTTTATGGTGAGAGGGGATTTATCCACCTTAACACCCGTACCATGGCAACCCGGTTATGGCCGTGTTGTATGCGAAGGATATGTGGATGGTCAGCCTCATCCTTATGATTCACGTTATGTATTACGTCAGCAAGTTGAGCGACTAGCACAGCAAGGATGGACACTCAATACGGGTTTAGAACCTGAATTTAGCTTATTTCGCCGAGATGAGGACGGTAAACTCAAAGCAGTAGATGATTCAGATACTTTAGATAAACCCTGTTATGACTATAAAGGTTTGTCACGTTCACGTGAATTTTTAGAACGTTTAACAGAAGCATTAATTCCTGTGGGTTTTGATATCTATCAAATTGACCATGAAGATGCCAATGGTCAGTTTGAAATTAACTACACCTACAGCGATGCCATGAATTCTGCGGATATGTTTACATTCTTTCGTATGGCTGCGGGTGAAATTGCCAATGATCTCGGTATTGTCTGTTCTTTTATGCCAAAACCAGATCCAAAACGTGCAGGTAATGGTATGCATTTCCATTTGTCGGTAGGAAGTGCAGAATCAAGCAATCTATTTCATGATGATACAGACCCACAAGGGATGGGTTTATCCAAAATGGCGTATCATTTTATTGCTGGATTACTGGCTCATGCACCAGCACTATGTGCTTTTTGTGCGCCAACAGTAAATTCTTATAAACGTCTAGTGGTTGGTCGTTCTCTATCTGGCGCAACGTGGGCACCTGCATTTATTGCTTATGGCGCTAATAATCGTTCTGCAATGGTTCGTATTCCTTATGGTCGTATAGAACTACGTTTACCAGATGCAGGGTGTAACCCTTATTTAGTGTCAGCAGCAATTATTGCTGCAGGCTTAGATGGGATTGAACGTGAATTGATGCCACCACCAGCATGTAATGAAAATTTATATACCTTAACACTGGAAGAAATTGCTGCACGTGGTATTGCAACCTTACCGCAGTCTTTAAAAGAAGCCATTGACGCTTTAAAGATGGATTCATTATTTAGAACCCAACTGGGTCATCAAATTGTCGATGAATTTATCACACAAAAAAGCATGGAATGGTTGGAATACAGTCGCCACGTTTCAGACTGGGAAGTGCAGCGTTATACCGAATTTTTCTAAATCTAACCATGTAATCTTTTAATTTTAAAAATATATGTATCAATCATATTCAATGGAGAATGATGATGTGTGGAATTGTCGGCTTATATTTAAAAAATCCTGCTTTAGAATCACAGTTGGGCCAATTATTTGAACCCATGCTGCAATCGATGACAGGTCGTGGTCCAGATAGTGCTGGTTTTGCCATTTATGGTGATGAGGTGGCCGATGGCTGGGTCAAATTAACCCTTCAATCAGTACAAGATCATTTTGATTGGTCTGCATTGATTAGCCAATTAAAAACACAGTTAGATACCGAAATAGAATGGTTTCAAAATGCGACTGCTGCAGTAATTAAAGCCAAATCTGATGAAATCACTATTCGTAGTGCTGTGTCTGAGCTAGCACCACAATTAAAAATTATGAGTGTTGGACAAAGTATTGAAATTTTAAAAGGGATGGGATTACCGGTTGAAATTTCACAGCGTTTTGGTCTATCAAGCATGAAGGGTAGTCATATTATTGGTCATACGCGTATGGCGACTGAAAGTGCGGTGACTATGGAGGGGAGTCATCCATTTTCCACCGGTGCAGATCTGTGTTTGGTACATAATGGCTCATTGTCCAATCATGCTCGTTTACGTCAAACACTAAAACGGGAAGGTATTCATTTTGAAACAGAAAATGATACAGAAGTAGCTGCTGGCTATTTAACTTGGCGGTTGCAGCAAGGAGATAATTTGGCACAGGCATTAAATCATGCACTAGATGATCTAGATGGTTTCTTTACCTTTGCGATTGGGACCAAAGACGGTTTTGCTGTGATTCGTGATCCAATTGCATGTAAACCGGCAGTTTTGGCTGAAACCGATGATTACGTTGCAATGGCTTCTGAATATCAAGCGCTAGCTTCACTACCAAATATTGATCAAGCCAAAGTATGGGAACCAGAACCGGCAACGTTATATGTATGGGAACGTAATGTAGAACAAAGTGCTTAAACATAATCAATAACAGATAATGGGGAAAAAATATGACGATTGCATTGGCAGAAAAAATAAGTACAGCATGCTTAAAAGAGCACTATGATTTAGCATTAGATGATGTTCGTGAGCTTAATCAAGCTTTACATGATCCACAGTTGACCAGCAATATTCAAGATTGGGTCATTACTCACCCAGCGGGACAGCATAATATTGCGGTTGGTATTCATGCCGCGATCAATGTCACGATTGAAGGGCATGCTGGTTACTACTGTGCTGGTATGAATCAACAAGCAGATATTGTGGTACATGGTAATGTGGGCGTGGGTGTTGCAGAAAATATGATGTCTGGTTCAGTTCGTGTCAAAGGTAATGCATCACAAGCAGCAGGGGCCACTGCACATGGTGGTTTACTGGTGATCGATGGAGATGCTGGTGCACGTTGCGGCATTTCAATGAAAGGTGTTGACATTGTTGTTGGCGGTAGTATTGGCCATATGAGTTGTTTTATGGGGCAAGCAGGACGTTTGGTGGTATGTGGTGATGCAGGAGATGCATTAGGTGATTCTTTATATGAAACACGTATTTATGTAAAAGGTCATGTTAAATCTTTAGGTTCTGATTGTATTGAGAAAGAAATGCGCGCTGAGCATTTAGCTGAACTAGCAGAGTTGCTTGAAAAAGCTGGATTTGATGAGGATCCAACATGTTTTAAACGTTATGGTTCGGCACGTCAGCTATATAACTTCAAAGTTGATAATGCATCTGCTTACTAGCCTTTTTAGCTTTTCATGGAGAATTTAGATATGACTCAAACAACTCAAGAATTTGAACCAGTATTACGTGAATCTGCTACATTTGATCGTTTAACGATTCAAGAAATTCAGCGTGCTGCTGCAACTGGAATTTATGATATTCGCGGTGGTGGTACCAAACGTAAAGTACCACATTTTGATGATTTATTATTGCTCGGTGCCAGTATGTCACGCTATCCCTTAGAAGGCTATCGTGAAAAATGTGGTACAGATGTCGTCTTGGGGAATCGTTTTGCTAAAAAACCGATTCATCTCAAGATTCCAGTCACCATTGCAGGGATGAGTTTTGGTGCATTATCTGCCAATGCCAAAGAAGCTTTAGGCCGTGGCGCTTCAATGGTTGGGACGTCTACAACCACCGGTGATGGTGGTATGACACCAGAAGAGCGTGGTCATTCACAGACTTTAATTTATCAGTATCTTCCATCTCGTTACGGAATGAATCCAGATGATTTACGTAAAGCAGATGCGATTGAAATTGTGTTAGGGCAAGGTGCCAAACCAGGCGGTGGTGGCATGCTACTGGGGATGAAGGTAACAGAGCGCGTCGCAGGAATGCGAACCTTACCTGTAGGGGTAGATCAGCGTAGTGCCTGCCGTCATCCCGATTGGACTGGACCAGATGATTTGGCGATTAAAATTGCGGAGTTACGTGAAATTACTGATTGGGAAAAACCAATTTATGTCAAAATTGGTGCGAGTCGTCCTTACTACGATGTCAAACTTGCAGTTAAAGCGGGTGCAGATGTGATTGTATTGGATGGTATGCAAGGAGGAACAGCTGCAACTCAGGAAGTATTTATTGAGCATGTTGGAATTCCTATCTTACCTGCGATTCCACAAGCCGTGCAGGCTTTGCAAGAAATGGGTATGCATCGTAAAGTTCAATTGATTGTCTCAGGCGGTATTCGTACTGGTGCAGATGTTGCAAAAGCGATGGCCCTGGGAGCAGATGCCGTTGCAATTGGTACAGCAGCATTAATTGCACTGGGTGATAATCACCCAAGATTAGATGCCGAATTAAAGGCGATAGGGTCGGCTGCAGGTTATTATGATGATTGGCAAAATGGCCGTGATCCAGCTGGGATTACCACGCAGGATCCTGAACTTTCCCAACGCTTAGATCCTGTAGAGGGAGGTCGTCATTTAGCCAATTATTTACGTGTATTGGTGCTCGAAGCACAAACGATGGCGCGTGCCTGTGGTAAATCACATTTACACCATCTTGATCCAGAAGATTTGGTGGCATTGAATGTTGAAGCTGCAGCGATGGCTCGTGTCCCGCTTGCAGGAACCAATTGGGTACCAGGTCAAGTACAATACTAAAATTTTGACCATCATGATGTAAATGATGTCAGACCATGGTGCATGTTAGTATTGCAATTGGCATCATATCATCGATGCATATGATGATTTTTATTTAGCTTGAGCAAAAACTCCCACTGACAGTGTGGTGGGAGACATGACAGAATAGTGTAAAGCAGAATGCTTAAATCGATCATAGATGTGATGTGGTATTTCGAAACAGAATTTTTATCTGGCAAAATAAAATGCATTAAAAAAATATAGCAATATCGCAAATATTTAAAAATAAGTATTGAATATGATGATGCTATACGGGCTATTCTAGTCATTTAATGAGATGATATTCTTTTGTGCATTTTTTGAATAAAATATTTATAAATTTGATGGTGACTAGGGTGTGTCCTCATTTAGATTTACACCAAATGAACATGCAGGCGATATAAATCATAGACTGATAATTACGTGCGAGTTTATCAAATCGAGTTGCTATTGCACGGAAGTGTTTTAATCTTGCAAAGGCATTCTCAACTAAATGTCTTAAGCGATATAAGTACTTATCAAAATCAGGATTGAATTTCTTACTATTTGATCTTAATGGAATAATAGGTATCATTTTTCGATTTCTAGCTGACTTCCTGATATGTTCAGAATCATATTACTCTATATCTGCTTATCTATGCTTATGTTATTGTATGGGATGTCAAAATTCTAATCTATGACATGCTGAGCATACCAAGTCGCAGAGCAAAATATGTTCAAATCACCATTCATACAGATATAAGTGATGGCATTGGATGGTGATTTTGTCACCTAATAACAGATTAGGCATAGCAGTTGGTTGCGGTGTCATCTATTTAAAAAATCACATTTTTTTCACTTTATATTCTCTAATATCAGCAAAATAGCAGTATGGTGATCAATGATTTAATTATTATTGATCGTTTAAATCATGGACTATTTTCGCCAATCTGATTTTTATTACATACTATGAGAGGCATCTAGAGACATTAACTATGCAGTCGACAACTCAACATACAATAGAGAATTTATCACGTATTATTGAAATGGCATGGGAAGATCGTACACCTTTTGAAGCGATTGAAGACGAGTTTGGTTTAAATGAATCTGCCGTAGTTCGCTTGATGCGTCAACATTTAAAACCAAGTAGTTTTAAACTGTGGCGTCAACGTATGGCAGGACGAAAAACCAAGCATCTGCAATTACGTTCACCTGATGTAAACCGAGCGTATTGTTCACGGCAATATAAACGTTTTTAATGATCACGCATATGACGCTGAGAGATTTTTCCTTGACGTTTACAATGCTCAGAACAATATTTAATTTCTTCCCAGCAACGGTGCCATTTTTTACGCCATAAAAAAGGGCGCTTACAGTGTACACATATTTTTTCAGGTAGATGCTGTTTTTTTGTCATTTATAGCTCATCAATATGCTGGAGAAGGTATTGGGCATGGGTGCTGATCTCATCGAGATCTTGACGTTGATCAAGTTGACGATAGATCATCTTCATTCGTGGATGCGTTCGAAATATCGCTTGATGCTGGATTAAAAAATACCAATATAGGCTATTGAATGGACAACTGTCTGTTGCGGTACGTGTTTTGACATTGTAGTGACACGATGCGCAGTAATTTGACATTTTATCAATATAATTGCCTGAGGCAATATAGGGTTTACTGGCCATGATGCCACCATCTGCATACATCACCATGCCAATGGTATTTGGCAGTTCTACCCATTGATAAGCATCGGCATAGACAGCAAGATACCATTGGCTAAGCGCTTGTGGATTGACTCCTGTTAATAATGCAAAATTACCCGTTACCATCAGGCGTTGAATATGATGTGCATAGGCATGTTGAAATGTATTGCGAAAACATTCTGCCATACATGTCATTTTGGTTTGGCCAGTCCAATAAAATTGCGGTAATTTTGCTTGTGCATTGAGGAAATTTTGTGTGGCATATTGCGGCATATATAACCAGTAAATCCCACGAACATATTCGCGCCAGCCAAGAATTTGCCGAATAAAACCTTCTACTGCATTTAATGGTGCGCGACCTTGATAATATGCCGTCTCAGCCGCATCACAGACCTCTTTGGCCAATAACAAGCCGCAATTGAGATAGGGGGATAATGCACTATGAAATAAGATATCTGCATCTATTGCCATGGCATCTTGATAGTCACCAAAATAAGCCAAATGATGCTCGATAAAATAGTGAAGAGCATCTAATGCATGATCTCGTGTGGTCGCCCAGTCAAACTGCTCAAGTTGACCGATATGGTGTGGGAAGTGATGTTTGACTAAAGCAATGACATCAAGATCAATCTGATCACGTTTAAATTTTAGCCTTGCTATTAAAGGCGGAGTACCAGACCAAGCTTTACGGTTAACATGATCATAATTCCATTGCTGACCAATCGGTTGTCCATCTTGCATTAAATAGCCCGTTTTTTTACGCAGATGACGATAAAAATATTCCATGCGCCGTTGTGAATAAGATTGAGCCCAAGATTGGAATTGTCTGGGAGTACAAAAAAAGCGTGTATCGTCAAGACATTGTATCGACAGTTGTAATTGCTGTGGCCAATATTGTACGATTTCTTGTTGTAATCGATATTCACCGCAGTGGGTAAACACTAATTGAGTTGCATGATAGCGTTGTTGTTGTAATTGTACAAAATCAAGCAACTTTTTAATTAAATGATTGGATGCAAAGCAATGATAATGTATACGCCAACCCTGTGCTTTAAGGGCTTTGGCAAAGTGGCGCATAGCACTAAAAATGAGTGCAATTTTTTGTGGATGATGTGCAACATAGGTTGCTTCTTCTAATACTTCAGCCATTAAAATAATATCATGATCACGATCTAATGCTTGTAGTGTTGCCAATGAATGGCTGAGTTGATCTCCTAAAATTAAACCAAAACGCATCCGCCATATCCGTTATAGAAATCATCATCATTATTCTTGCATATTCAATTTTTTGTGAAATCATCCCCGTTGCTATTTTAAATTGACCATGTCGTATATCTGGTTTAGTACCAAGAGTTATTTTGACTAATTTTACCACCATAAAAGATGTGAAAATTATGTGATTTCTGATAAAAAAAGACCAATTATTAAAGTTGTAATTCACTTTTACTGCGCATAATATGCGCTTAAGATGATTAAAAGTAAGCTACTGAGTTTGGTGATTTCTTTTTTATAATCCCATATATCCTGCTATGTGGGATTTTTTTTATCTTGGATTTATGATCATGTATGTAACAGCATATCTATTTAAACAGCAGCAATTGTTGGTTAATCCTCATTTTCAATTGCCAAGTGTTCCGCAGCAGCAACAGGATTTAATTGTATCAGTTACAAGTGATGTGATTGCACGTGACGTGCAAGATCACGATGTCAGCCATATGGTGGCTCAAGGTTATCAATGGCTAGATCTACGCCAATTGGTACAAATATGGCATGTAGAACAATTTAAACAAGCCAGTCGCGCATTACAATTATTAGAGTGGCAACGTAATTATAAATTTTGTAGCCGCTGCGCACATCCTGTACAACTGCTATTAACACAATACGTCATGTGTTGTAGTGCTTGTGGTTATCGTTATTATCCACGTGTGAATCCTTGTGTCATTACCTTAATTACACGTGGTCAAGATGAAATTTTATTGGCAAAGAATGCACGAACTAAAACTCAAATGTATAGTCTTATTGCCGGTTTTGTCGAAGTAGGAGAAAATGTTGAAGAGGCTGTACACCGTGAAACTTTTGAGGAAGTTGGTTTGCAAATTAAGAATCTTCAATATTTTGCCAGTCAATCTTGGCCTTTTCCCAGTAATTTGATGTTGGCTTTTCGGGCCGAATATGCAGCAGGCGATATTCAGCTTCAAGCAAAAGAGTTGAGTGATGCACAATTCTTTAAGTTAGACCAGTTACCAGAGTTACCCTTTTCAGGCAGTATTGCACATCGGATGATTATGGATTGGATTCAGAGGATGAAAAATCAATGCAATCAATTTAAGTAGATTGACAACGGAGAACAATTGCTCAGCTAGGCCAATATATTGATGGGTAATTGACGTTTTGTTCACATTCTGCTGTGTTATGGTCAATGCTCATTTGTGAAGGATTAAATCCATGTCATCACGATTTTTATTCAGCACCATGCTGGCGATCACCAGCTTAAGTTTATCTTGGCATAGCCAAGCACAAAATACTGCTGTTGTTGCACCTCAAGCGGTCAATCAGATTGATATTGAGCGTTATGCTGGAAAATGGTATGAAATTGCACATTTACCCATGTATTTTCAGCGCCACTGCGTTTCTCATACCACTGCACAATATCAGCTGAATGCCGATAAAACCATCGGCGTGATTAATCGTTGCCGTGATAAAAATGGTGAAATGATGACTGCTGAGGGTGTTGCTGTTTCGCAAAATGCAGGTAACAGTAAGCTTAAGGTCAGCTTTTTACCTAAAGGTTTAAGATGGATTCCTTTTACGCGTGGTGATTACTGGATTTTACGTATTGATCCTGAGTATAAAGTTGCGCTGATTGGTGGACCTAGTGATAAATATTTATGGATATTATCGCGTGAACCACAGTTAGATGAAAAAACCTATCAGTCTTATTTAAATACTGCAAAACACTACGGTTATGATGTCACTAAACTGGTAAAATCATCACATTAAGCCAAATTCCTTGGCTTAATGATCTCTTGTACTGAATGTTTAATCATCATGTTTTAAGTTCACATAAAATTCATATCTAACTGATTAAACTCATTAAACAGAGTAAAGATGATCTTAATCTGAGGATGAGTTTATGTTTAAAAATATACTACGTTGGATCGATAGTTGGTCTGGCGTAGAGTCACAACATACACCAACAGTTGAAAATACCCAGATTCAGTGGCTCAGGATTTTACCTTTTATTGTGCTGCATATTGCTTGTGTTGCTGTATTTTGGGTTGGGGTTTCCTGGTTTGCTGTTGGCTTTATGCTGTGTTTTTATTTAATCCGAATGTTTGCAATTACTGCTTTTTTTCATCGTTACTTATCACATAAAACTTTTCAAACTTCTCGTATTGTGCAGTTTATCTTTGTATTGATTGGTACCATGAGTGCGCAGCGTGGTCCTTTATGGTGGGCTGCACATCATCGTTATCATCATCGCTATACTGAGACCGAACATGATCCACATGCATCTACACGTGGCTTTTATTATAGTCATATTGGGTGGTTTCTGAACGATTATAACTTTGCTACTCGTAAAGCAGTGATTAAAGATTGGCTTAAGTATCCTGAGTTAATTTGGCTAGATCGTTTTAGTTTGATTGTTGTGCTATTGACCGCGGTGTTGATTTATGGCTTGGGTGAATATTTAGCAGTGACTTGGCCACAACTAGCAACCTCTGGTGCACAGTTATTGGTCTGGGGATTTGTCATTTCTACCGTATTATTAATACATGCAACCTTATGTATTAATTCATTGGCACATCATTATGGTCATCGTGATTTTGATACCAAAGATCATAGTCGGAATAATTTGTTTTTATCTGTGATTACTTTAGGTGAGGGTTGGCATAATAATCATCATTATTATGCGGGTAGTGCGCGACAAGGTTTTTATTGGTGGCAAATTGATATGACCTATTACGGATTAAAGCTGATGTCTTGGTTGGGTTTGGTCTGGGGGATTAAACCTATCCCCGCACGTGTTTATCAAGTCAGCAAAATTGCACGAGCAAAACAACAGAAGAAAGCCAGAAAGTTGAAACAATATTGTATTAAATCAAAGGAGTTACTATGAAAATTGCAATTATTGGTTCAGGGATTTCGGGTTTATATGCCGCGTGGAAATTAAGCCAAGTCCATGAAGTTACACTCTTTGAAAAAAATCATTATTTCGGTGGCCATACCGATACGCATCAACTGACTATTGATGGGGATCATATTGCAGTAGACAGTGGTTTTATTGTATTTAACGCCTATAACTATCCATTATTTTCTGACATGCTAGATCAGCTAGGTGTGACGACACAAAGCAGCGATATGAGTTTTTCAGTCAACAATCAGGTTTCACAGTTACAGTATAATCCTTCGCAAAAATTTTCTTTATTACTGAGACCACAAAATTTTTTAAAAGCTGATTTTCGTCGTATGTTGGCAGATTTATTACGGTTTTATGCAACTAATAAAGAAATTGATGTCACAGAACTTAATGCTGATTTGACCATTGAGCAATATCTGGATCAGCAAGGATATTCTCAGGCATTTCGTCAAGAGCATTTATACCCGATGTGTGGTGCATTGTGGTCTTGTCCTGTAACGCAGGTAGGGCAAATTCCTTATAAATTTGTGATTCATTTTTTCCAGCATCACCGTATGCTGCAGCTTAAAGATCGCCCTTTATGGCAAACGGTTAAAGGTGGTTCAGCAAGTTATGTACGTGCATTACAGCAACAGTCAAAAAATATTGATTTTCAATATACGGCTGTTCATGCTGTTACACGTACATCCAAAGGTGTACAGCTTGAAACTGCACAAGGAACAATGAATTTTGATTGGGTTGTATTGGCGTGTCATGCCGATGACAGTTTAAAATTGCTACAAGATCCATCTACGCTTGAGCAGGATATTTTACAGCAGTTTCGCTATCAAGATAATACCATGGTGGTGCATTCAGATTGCAGTATTATGCCAAAATCCAAACGACAATGGGCCAGTTGGCATGTTCATGTAACCGCAAAACAGCACCAGCAACAAACACCATTTCAGCAAAATGGCATTCATTATGGCTTTACATATTGGATGAATCGTCTACAAAACCTGCCATGTAAAACACAAGTCTTTGCCACTTTAAATCCAAATATGGTGATTGATCCTAAAAAAATATGGGTCCAACGTCAATATCGTCATCCGATATTTGATGCTGCCGCGATTGGTGCACAGCAGCGTTGGTCGGAAATTAATCAGCAACGCAATACGTCATATTGTGGTGCATACTGGGGTTGGGGCTTTCATGAAGATGGTGCACGAAGTGCTTCTTGGGTGGTTGAACAATTACTTCAATTATCCAACTAGCTGATTGAGGATACGAATATGGCTATTTATCCACTTGCAATTGCATCGGCACATATTCGTCATCGACGTTATCTGCCTCAGTCGCACCGCTTTAACACCACATTAAGTTACTTATGGTTTGATCCAGATCAACTAGCAACATTTACTCAACAATGTGTATTGTGGTCGAATCGAGGCTGGAATGTGATTGGCTTAGATCCCCAAGATTTTTTAATTATGCACAGGGGCACCATTAGAGAAAAAGTGGCTGATTTACTGCTGCAACAACAACATTACCATTTATCTGCTACTGAAACTATTCGTGTTTTAGCCTTACCACGAAGCTGTGGCTTTAGATTTAACTCGGTGGTGTTTTATGTCATTTTTGATCTAGATCAGCAACCTGTTTTTATTCTGAGTGAAATTACCAATACACCTTGGAAAGAACGAAAAGTCTATATTCATGATTGCCGAAAAATAGGCATTCAATATGGACCTTATAAAACCTATCAATTTGACTTTAAGAAAGATTTTCATATTTCTCCATTTATGCCGATGGCTTTAGATTATCGTTGGCGATTTAGTTTTTCTGAGCAATATTATGTGATTCATATGCAATTATTTGAGCAAGATGTATTGCAATTTGATGCCACAATGAAGTTTTCCCTGCAGGCAATCACATTTCCTTCACAGCAGTATCGTTATGCTGTATGTAAAGTAATTGAGCCTTTTAGGATGGTCGCTGGTATTTATATGAATGCATTACGATTATGGAAAAAGAAAGTTCCATTTTATCGTCATCCTCAGAAAGATAAAGGAAATAAAGGTTGATGAAAAAACAGCTTGAGAATGTGGCATTACCCATCGTGTTACGTCACTTGTTAAAACTACGTCATGGTCAATTCATTTTCCAAGGTATTTGGCAAGGCCAGTTTGGTGAAGCTGATGATTTGGTGGCTGTGATTGAAGTGCATGATATTCGATTAATGGATTTATTATTGCGTAATGGCGTGTTAGGTGCTGCAGAAGCATTTATTCGTGGTTATTGGCATAGTGATGATTTGGTTAATGTTATTCGTATTTTGGCACGTAATCGCGATGTACTTGATCGTATTAATCAGAATGCGATCGTAAAGACCAGCCAGCTTGTTTTAAAGGCGTGGTATAAGTCACGTCAAAATTCAATTGCAGGAAGTCGTAAAAATATTGCTGAGCATTATGATTTAAGTAATGATTTTTTTAAATTGTTTCTTGATCAGAGCATGATGTATTCCAGTGCAGTATTTCAAAACCCTCATATGGATCTAGAACAGGCATCTGAATATAAAAAAGAGCTGATCTGTCAAAAGCTTCAATTACGTCCTTTAGATCATGTGGTAGAAATTGGTAGTGGCTGGGGTGGATTTGCCATTTATGCTGCACAGCATTATGGTTGTAAAGTGACCACAATTACCATTTCTGAAGCACAATATCATGAAGCACAAGCACGTATCACCGCAGCAGGATTGTCTCATCGTGTAGATGTACAGTTAAAAGATTATCGTTTATTGCAAGGTCAATACGATAAACTGGTTTCGATTGAGATGATTGAAGCGGTGGGTGAACAGTATTTATCAACTTATTTTACAAAGTGTTATCAATTGCTTAAGCCGAATGGTTTAGCACTTATTCAAGCGATTACTATTGAAGATGCGCGTTATAGCAAGGCATTAAATACCGTAGATTATATTAAGCGCTATATTTTCCCAGGCAGCTTTATTCCGTGTATTAGTGTGATGACCAAGGCAGCTTCTGAGCAAAAATTACGTCTTAAGCACTTAGAGGATATTGGTCAAAGTTATGCACAAACCCTACATTATTGGCGTGAACGTTTTTTAGCGCAACATGATCAGGTATTGGCACTCGGCTTTGATATGTCATTTATACGGATGTGGGACTTTTATCTATGTTATTGCGAGGGTGGTTTTCGTGAAGGCGTGATTAGTGATGTACAGCTGTTATTTGAAGCCAGTGCTTATTAAATCACATTGATCGATCAAAGGTTGAGTATATACCTATGTTCTTGTCCTTATTTTTGATAAATCTGCTGCTGATGTTGATCGCATGGCTGATCGTGACCTATAACCACAGGGCAGGATTAGTCGATGTGATGTGGAGCTGCTGTATTGCCTGTAATGTGATTTGGGCAGCATATTTAAGTAGCAGTGCACCATTATTGATTCGTCTATTTATTGGTTTAGGCAGTAGTTTTTGGTTTATACGTTTAAGCTGGCATTTGTTACGTCGTTATCTCAGTGAAACACAAGAAGATACGCGTTATGCCAATATGCGCCGTGCAATGGGTCGTTATCAGCATTGGGGATTTTTGGCATTTTTTATCTTTCAAGCAGGATTAGCGATTTTATTTTCTTATCCGATGCTCACGTTACTGAGTTTCAATGAAACACAATGGCAGAATTGGATGCCTATAACGCTGATGATTGCAGTTTTGATTCTGTTGTTGGCTTTAGTGGGTGAAACTGTTGCAGATCAACAGTTGTATCGCTTTAAGCGAAATCCATCCAATCAAGCCAAAACTTTAGATCAAGGATTATGGCGATATTCACGTCATCCGAATTATTTTTTTGAATGGTTACATTGGTTTTCTTACCCTATATTAGCACTTGCTGCGGATGTCTATAGCCTGTGGTTATATCCTGTTTTGATGTGGTTATTCTTATATTACATTACCGGTATTCCTTTTAGCGAACAGCAGGCATTACAGCATCGTGCTGATAATTATGCAGCCTATCAGCAACGAACCTCCATGTTTTTTCCATGGCCACCGAAAAAAAAGAGTAAATAAATATGGATTCTATGATTCAACGTTCCTTAGAACTTATCGAAAGTGGCAAGATTCCTGATATTGCTATTCGTGCAGGTATTCGTACACTGAGTAAAAAGCGTTTAACTGAAGAAGGCCGTTTTGATCCTCAACGTGCTGCACAGCGTTATATGGAAGTTTTAAATTTATTGCAAAACAGTGCGATTGCGATTGAAACAGATAAAGCCAATCAGCAGCATTATGAATTACCAACCGCATTTTTTCAGGCCGTACTGGGCAAACGTTTAAAATATAGTGCGAGTTTTTTTCAGCATGCAGATACGACGCTAGATCAGGCAGAGGAAGCGACCCTTGCGGCTTATTGTCAGCGTGCACAGTTACAGGATGGACAAGACATTCTTGAAATTGGCTGTGGCTGGGGATCTTTGAGCCTGTATATGGCAGAGCATTACCCACAGGCACGTATTACGGTAGTCTCAAACTCGATAACGCAGCGTCAGTATATTGAACAACAAGCAGTACTTAAAAACCTGACAAATCTTAAAGTGATCACTTGTGATATCAATGTATTAGAATTGCCAATAGCCAGTTTTGATCGTGTTGTTTCGGTAGAAATGTTTGAACACGTACGGAATTATCAGCAACTGTTCCATAAAATTAAGCAATGGCTAAAACCAGATGGTCTATTATGGTGTCATATTTTTTGTCATCGTTTTTTACACTATCCATTTGAAATTAAAAATCAATTTGACTGGATGTCAAAATATTTTTTTAGTGGCGGTTTAATGCCATCGGCATCAACCTTGTTACACTTTCAGCAAGATTTACAATTACAACAGCATTGGCAATGGGCTGGCACACACTATCAACG
Source organism: Acinetobacter sp. SAAs474 (assembly GCF_032823475.1). NCBI lineage: Bacteria > Pseudomonadati > Pseudomonadota > Gammaproteobacteria > Moraxellales > Moraxellaceae > Acinetobacter > Acinetobacter sp. SAAs474. The sequence goes on along the minus strand of NZ_CP127915.1, from coordinate 2,641,771 downwards.
TACTGCTAATGCTTGGCTAGAAAATATGGATCGCCAGAAAGAGAGATTGCAGCCATTATTTGTACAGACCTATGGTCAGGATGCTGCGATCTGGTGGCAACGTTGGCGAATTTTCTTTATGGCTTGTGCCGAGTTATTTGGTTATGATCATGGGCAAGAATGGGTGATTGGTCATTTTATATTTAAGCCAGTTCATCCTTGAGTAAATATCAATTAAGTTCATATTGATGATCCATAACATATCAGCATGATGATAATTAGCTTAGATAGGATCATCCACCATTTAAGCTGAGATTGGCGCAGTACGAGAAATTACTCCATGTTAAAGTTCTTTAAAGATAAACGTGATCATCCTTTGGGTGAGGTATTTAATCGTTATTACTTTTTACAAATTGGATTTATTGCACTGGCCGTCATCATTGGCATTGCTTGTAGTGCGTGGGTGATTAAGGGCTCTTTACTCAAAACAGCACTTGAGCAAGAAATGTCACATTACTGGCAGCGTTTAGAACGTAATCCTAGCGCAGCATTACCAGATACCAAAAATTTATATGGATATCGTTGGCGTGACGTCGTTCCTAAAGCCTTTCAGCATTTACATTTAAAACCTGGTGTTCATCGTTATTTTATTGATGGCAAACAACGTATGGCTGTCTATGGTGAAAAAAATGGTTTGCATGTATTGCTGGTTTTTGGTGAAAGTAATGTCAATAAACTGATTTGGTTATTTGGATTGGCGCCACTGATGGTCAGTCTGGTGGTGTTATATAGCGTACTTTGGTGGTGGAATCGTCGTGCACGACGTCATTTTTCTCCAATCACCCGCTTGGCCAATGCATTGGCATATATTGATTGGCAACATCAAAATAATCAAGCATCACCATTTCAATCGATTTGCACTGAATCTAATATTGAGGCTGAATATCTAAAGCAAGCATTGGAAAAATATCATCAAGTCTTGAGTGAGTTTATTCAGCGTGAGCGTGAATTTACCGGTGATGTCAGTCATGAGTTGCGAACACCATTGACGATTTTAAAGGGGAATATTCAATTATGCCAAGCGCGTTACGGTGAAAATAAGATTTTTACTCGGTTGCATAATACCATCGAAGATATGCAATTGTTGGTCGATACTTTATTGGCGATTGCACGTAATACCACCAATACACTCAATGCTGAACACATGCTGTTATCAACAGTATTACAAGCACTCATTGATGATTTAAGTGCTGTGAGTGGTCATAAAGGGATACAGATTCATCTGCAGCACGATTTAAATGAGCGTCCTCGTGATATTTATGTATCTATGGCAAAAATGGTATTTAGTAATATTTTACGTAATGCACTCAATTATTCTCAAGGAACTCGAATTGATATCATTGTACAAAAAAATCAGGTATTAATTGCCGATAATGGCATCGGCGTAACTTTGCCAAATAATGTTAAAGTACAGCAACTTTCTGATCACCCATTACAATTAGAGATTAAGGGATATGGTATTGGGCTACAGTTGGTTGAAAAGTTGTGTCGGCAGTTAGGATGGCGTATCGAATTGTTTGATCGCCAATATTATTTAAATATACACCAAGACACCAAACTTGCTTTAAGTACAGGCTTAATTGTATTGGTATATTTATGTTAATGCTTAGGTATTATGGTGCTAATACGATCTTTAAACCTACACCAGAAACGGTATGAATCAGTTTTTCTTCAAAAGGTTTATCAATCATTTTACGTAAATTGTAAATATGACTACGTAAAGAATCGCTTTCAGGTTCTTCATCTCCCCAGAGTTCCATAATAATTTGCTGCTTGGATAGCACATGTGGTGAGTGACGCATTAAAATTTTCAGTAATTTAAACTGAATTGGTTGTAATTCAATCGCTTTGCCTGCTCGACTGACCTGCTGTGTGGCAGTATCTAAAATCAGGTCATGAATCTGGAGTTTATGACTAGAAACTTCACCGAGTGAGCGTTTAATTAATGCTTTAATACGCATAACAAGTTCATTAAAATCAAATGGTTTCACCAGATAATCATCTGTGCCAACATGAAATCCTTTTAGTTTGTCATGTAGCGTATCTCGTGCTGTGAGCATCAGTACCGGAAGGCTTAGATCAGCATCTTGACGTAGCCATTGACACAAGTCATAACCAGAACCATCAGGTAGATTGATATCCAGTAATAATAAATGATAAGGGCGTTGTTTAAGTAGGGTTTGAGCCGCCGTTAAATTGCGTGCATGATCGACTACAAAGTCATGTTCTTCTAAAAACTCATAGACTGTTGAAGCCAGTTCATAATGATCTTCGACCATTAAAATAAAATACTTTGACATGGAGAATCACTAATTTAAATCAAGAAGCTGTTGTTTTAATTTAACATTAAACGGCTGTGCACCGAACCATATACTAAAATATTTTTGTGCTTCGGGATGTTGAATAGAACCTAACATACGCTGATTCAGACTTAATGTCAGTGTTTTATTCTGTATCTCATAACGAAGACGATAGTGGTCTCCCGGTTTGACAGGGCGATATAATGCTGTGACTTGATTGAATATATCTAATAATGTTTGCTGCTGAATATTACGTTGTAAAAAATAACCAGCAGCACGTTTAAATGCCCATTCTGGAATCGCATGTTGATAATTAAAATCAATTGCTATACTTTGTGTTTGCCAAGATTGTTGACAATTTTCAGCATAATAGATTGCTGTACCAATATGCTTTTGAGCAACAGATAAAGCACCACGACCACAGACCTGTAATGTTGTATTACTGGCCACGCTGAATTGATGACTGCCGAGTAGTATCGTGATTAAGAGGATTTTTTGAATGGCAGTAGCCATGAGTAAATGCCTCCAGCATAAGGTAGTGAACGATACAAACCATTGGCAGGATCCCAGAAATCTTGCTGGAAAATAATTTTACCGTCTGTATTTATCTTAATTTCGCTGATTCCATATGAGGCCATACGCCGTGTACTGCCAAGAAATTTAAAGTCATAGCGCATATACCAATGTACGTAGGCAGAATCATGATGGAAAGAGGTGTTAAGTAACTCTACACTGACATTTTTAACGCGCTGATTCATTGCTTTAAAATGTGTAATCAGTTGATTTTTAGAGTTAAATTGTGACAAGGTGTCATTGATAAATAATGAATGATCATAAAGATTGGTGGCATTATTGATAAATGCATCTGTTCCTAATGTATTGAATGCAGAGGTAAATCGTAGACCAATTTCTTGGGCCTTATTGGCATCGAGGTTAACGCCTTGAATGCGATTTCTGGCTTGAGCATAATCAGATGAATAACTCGGTGTACTTTTACAACCCAATAAGGACAGTAATGGAAATGTGAGCGCAATGCTCAATACTTTTTTGATACTGTTCATTCAAGACGCTCCATGTTTATGGTATGCGCTTAAGTTAATTAAAAAGTCGTGAATTACATGTGAAAATATAGTCTAGAATGAATATCTTAGAATAACAAAGTGTTGAATTTTATTTTGTTTATCGTGGATTGAATCATTGAGATATGATGATTTATATTGCTGATCGGATATCTAGGCTACATCTAATCTTTCAGTGTAGTAAAATGTATCATAAAAGTCCATGAACCACAGCTTTAAGCCTTAGTTTGGCCAGTCTAATGCTAAAATTCGTTTGAGTTCTTTGAGATTTTTATGCCCTAATGCTGCTTCCAGTTCATATTCAATTTGTTTGAGTTCTGCAAGTGCGGCTTTTGCCATCGCTTCACCATTGGTAGAAAATTGTACCATTTTAATACGTTTATCTTGGGGTGAATTAACCAAACTTAGAAAATCTGCATTGATTCCTTCTGTAACGAGTTGATGTACCGCCTGTCGAGAAATCTTGAGATCACGTGCAAGTTTAGACATGGGGATAGGTTCATCTCCTAAATAACTATAGAGCTTTGCCATAGAGGGTGAAATATAACCATAACCATTTTTTTTCGCATTTGCCATCAGGCGATTTTCTATCCATTCGAGACGAGCTCGCAGTAAGAAGCGTAATGATTTCACAGTAAATTGGATATCTAAACTATACAATAATAAACATTTTATACTAAAAAAAATAATTTTTTAAAAGTATTTTATACTTTGTTGTCATATTTCAATTTAATTTGATTTAAAGTGATGTATTTATCTAATAATGTTGAAATTTGATCTGATTTTTTAACACCATCTGCATTGTATTTAACCCGAATCCTGCTAAAGAAAGTGAAGATAAAAGTGGCTTTAATTTGATTTAACAACACTTTATGGAGTCATTGGCTTAAGCGGGATTCGGGTTGATAATGAAAAAATATGATTTAAAATAATTATGATCAAGATTTTATTCAAATAAGCTAGAAGATTTAACTTGTTTTATTATTGTAAATTTATTAAAAGTGATCTAAAAAATTTATATATTAAATTCATTTTTTAATATGCTAAAAAAATATAGAATAAAGTATCTTTAATATTTTTTATCTCACATGTTTAATTTAAAACTTGAAGGATTGATTAACTTTGTATTAGGATTTTTATGGATATATCAAGGTTTGGTACCTAAAATTTTATTTACTCAGCCTGAGGAAATTTTAATTTGGCAGCGAATAGGGTTTGATCCTAATACTGCACAACTTGCATGTTATTTTTCAGGTGTGTCAGAAATAATTTTTGGTATATTGTGGCTATGTTTAGGCTATAAATTTTTTCATTTTGTAAATATCTTGGCTTTAATTCTGTTACTGATTTTACTGAGCATATTACAACCCAGTTTATTGGTTGCTGCATTTAATCCAGTCGTCATGAATATTGCAATGATAAGTTTGTCCTATATATATTTAAAATATCTCTCAGCGTAATAAATATACTTTTATCATTCAGATGATGATTAAATGATAAATGCTTGAGATTATTTCTTTTCTGGCCGTATCACAGTGAAACGGCACAGACCAAATGGATAAAAACTTAATGGTTAAAATTTATAAGTCACTGCCATAAAAAAATTGGTTAATGATTTTTGATCGACGAGAGGGCCATCTTCAATTTTGTTCGGTAAAAACTTATATACAGCAACACCGGTAATATCAAAGCGTGGATTAATGCGATAGCGCGCACCCAATGAAAGATGAGGAATGATCAGTTGATTCGGTTGATAAGCAGTGATACCACGGGCAACTTCCTCATCTAAAATACCATAGTAATAATTGGCACGTTTATTTGATAACCAGTCAAAACCAACATTTGGGATCAGTGTAAACTGAGGATGAAGTCGCCAAAAATATTGATAATTTACTTTAATTTCTGTTCCTTTACTTGCAGCGCCAATATCCTGTAAAGCTTGCATTGACAGTACACCATAAGGAAGTTTCATCAGTGTTTCCATCCCTAAATCAACACTTCTGTCACGATCTTCTAGCTGAGATTTATCAATATTTTTCTCTTTTAACTTTGAATCACTCAGTTTATCAACATCAAGATGCATCATATTGGCACTGACAATTCCATTTACTGTAATATTCTCATCGCGGTAAAACTGCATACCGGCATATAAGCCACGTACAAAAAAATGTTCTCCTTCATAAGCAATCACCGGAATAGGCGTTACTTCGGTTTTTTCACCTAGATATAATCCGCTTTGACCGACGGCACCAATACCTATACTTAAACCATCGGGTTTATTAATACTGCCTTTTTTTTCATTAGCCTGAATATTGAAGGCAATACAGGATAGAGAAATAAACATCAATTGTTTTAACATAAAGTATCCTTATTTTAATGTAGTGTATGCTCACTGAGCATAAATGAGGGCATTAGATATAGGCATAATATTGAATTTTTATTATCATTTAAAGTAAAATAAATTTTATATTAATAATAACTATATTCTAGATTATTTCACATAAAATTCACTCTATCTATATTATGTTTATCATGTGATTAATTTATTTAAGATCAAAGTGATCAATAAATATTAATCTGTATTAACATACTGATCTTCAATTTTATAATTATTTTAAATGATTGTAATTTAAATCATATTAAAATAAATAAAATTAATGGATCAGATCTATTGCGTGCGTGATTTTTAAAGATAAACTGGGTGAATCAATGGCGATAAAATTTGTTTCTAAAGCGAAATTACCCACAGCGTTTGGTGATTTTGATATTTACGCGTTTCAAGATCAAGACACAGGTGAAGAGCATATTGCATTGGCTAAAGGCTTGCCATCTATTCAGACACAGCCTGTACTGCTACGCATACACTCAGAATGTTTAACAGGTGATGCTTTTGCATCACTCAAATGTGATTGTGGACCACAATTACATTCGACGATGAAAATGATCAATGATGAAGGTCAGGGAGTGATTTTATATTTACGTCAAGAAGGTCGAGGTATTGGTTTAACCAATAAAATCCGTGCTTATGCACTACAAGACCAAGGACATGATACTGTAGATGCAAATTTATTACTCAATTTACCTGCAGATGCACGTGATTATGCTATGTGTCAGATTATGCTCCGTCATTTACAGATTCAAGATGTTAAATTGATTACAAATAATCCATTGAAAATTAAAGCATTACAACAATTAAATATCAATGTCGTACAGCGCGTACCGTTGACAGTAGGACTAAGTCTGTTTAATCAGAATTATTTACAAACCAAAAAAAAACGTATGTCACATTTATATGAATATAGTGATTTCTAAATCTAATCCAGAATAATCACAGGGATACGAATAGCGTTATCGTATCCCTAATGCGTTATTAAAAAATACAATATTGAAATTGGATGCGAATGAAGCGTACGGCAGGCTATTTTCAGTATCATGATTGCAGCTTGATTTGTGTAATACAAATTTAATTTTTGATAAATAAAAAAATATAATATATTGAATAATATTAAATTAAATTTTTTTTTAGTCTATTTATATCGTAAAAATATAGTATCGTTTGGTGAGTTAACCATCATCAAATCAACCCTAAGGTTGATGTTTTTTATCATTATTTATCATAACTTGATCTCATCAAAATATTTTATTTAAAGTCACACTGAAGCAAAATGCTTAAATTTATACCAGATCAATAACAGGATCTACATTACAAATTTAGTGCAAGAAAGTGTGCTTTTAGGGAAAGTAAGCGCATGACTCAAGATACAAAAATTGATTTTATTTACTTATCGGAATCAGACATGATCAAGGCTGGCGTCACCAATATGCCTGCTTGTGTTCAAACCATGGAAGATATGTTTAGTCTACTGTACTACGGTGATTACCGTATGGCTGGACCTAATAATGATTCACATGGTGCCATGATGGTTTTTCCTGAAAACTCTCCTTTTCCCAATATGCCCAAACCAACAGCCGATCGACGCTTTATGGCGATGCCAGCCTATTTGGGCGGTAAGTTTGGTACGACGGGCGTGAAATGGTATGGCTCTAATATTGCAAATCGCCAAAAAGGCCTACCACGTTCTATTTTAATGTTCACTTTAAATGATACGGACACTGGTGCGCCAATGGCGTATATGTCTGCAAATTTATTATCAGCTTATCGTACTGGTGCGATTCCTGGTGTAGGTGCAAAACATCTGGCACGTGAAGATGCAAAAGTCATTGGTTTGGTGGGTCCCGGGGTCATGGGACGGACTTCGGTTGCAGCATTTATGGCGGTACGTCCAAATATCGATACGATTAAAATTAAAGGGCGTAGTCAAAAGAGTATTGATGAGTTTGTACTGTGGCTCAAAGAAAACTTCCCACAAATCACTAATATTCAAGTTGTAGAAAGTGTAGAAGAGGTGGTTCGAGGTTCAGACATTATTACCTATTGTAATTCTGGCGAGGTGGGTGATCCAAATACCTATCCGATGGTTAAAAGAGCATGGGTCAAGAAAGGTGCATTTTTAGCTATGCCAGCAGGATGCAATATTGATGATGCAATGCAAGCCGCAGATGTGCGTAAGGTACTCGATAATCCGGGGATGTATGAAGCTTGGTTTGAAGAATTACCAAAACCAGCACATCACACCGTACCATTAATTGGGGTTAAATTTATGGATTTGGTCGAAGAAGGAAAAATTGCAGCAACGCAATTAGAAGATTTCGGAAAAATTGTGGCACAAGAAGCACCCGCACGTCAAAACGATGATGAAATTATTTTAATGTCAGTCGGTGGTATGCCTGTTGAAGACGTCGCTTGGGCAACCGTGATTTATCAAAATGCATTAGCACAAGGCATTGGGACCAAACTTAATCTTTGGGATAGTCCAACCTTACGTTAAAACACAACATTAACCCAATTTAATTATTGATGATGAGGATGAAAGTACATGAGTAAAATTACTAAAGTTAATACCAGTTCAGTATTCGAAGAGAAAGGTAGTTATTCACGTTTAGTGATGGTAGATAACTGGATTTATGTTTCTAACACTGCAGGGCGTCATCCTGAAACTAAATTAATTTCAGAAGATGTTTTACAACAAACTGAACAAGTTTTTAAAAATATTGAAGTAGCCTTAGCCACTGTTGATGCTTCATTGGCAGATGTCGTGATGTCTCGTGTCTTTATTCAAGATCCTGCAGATACAGCAAAAGTAATGGATTTTATTGGCACTAAATTTAAAGGCATTAATCCAGCAACGACCGTGACATGTCCTCCACTGGGCTCTACAGTATATAAAGTTGAGTTAGAACTCACAGCATATCGTGGTGCAGCAAAATTAGAGCTTGAGCATATTAAAATTGCTTAAGTATGAATGGTTAAGCGATTAGATTGCCATTGATCAAATCGCTTGCTCATATAAATAAAAGGAAAAAATTGCATGGTTCCAACGATTGTTCCGGTAAAAACGTCAAGTCAATTACCTGCAACGGCAACGGTTGTGATTATTGGTGGAGGCATTGTTGGACTCAATGCTGCTTTAACATTAGCAGAAAGAAATATTTCTGTGGTGGTGATTGAAAAAGGCCAGATTGCAGCTGAACAGTCTTCACGTAATTTGGGTTGGGTACGTAAAACCAATCGATTGGCTGATGATGTACCCCTTGCATTAGCATCTGATCAACTTTGGTCAGAAATGAATGAACGTGTTGCAGGAGAGGTGGGTTATCGTCAAGCTGGAATTATGTTTTTATCGAGTCAGCCAGAACAGATTGAATTACAGCAAAAATGGCTAAAATCAGTTGCTCATTTAAATTTGGATTCAAAAATTATCAGTGCACAAGACGTCAATGAATTGGTTCCACATGGTCAAGCCAATTGGGCCGGTGCGCTCTATACACCTTCCGATGGTCGTGCTGAGCCAACTTTGGCATCCAGTGCAATTGCTACAGCAGCCATCAAGCATGGTGCGATTATTGTTGAGCAATGTGCTGCACGTCAATTAGATATCCAAAATGGGCGTGTGGTAGGGGTGTATACTGAAAAGGGTAAAATCAGTTGTGATCAAATCTTACTTGCAGGCGGCTTCTGGTCACGTCGTTTCTTGGGGAATTTAGGTATTTCATTACCAAGTTTACCATTGGTGTGTTCTGTATTTAAGACCAAACCGATGCAGGGGCCAACAGAAATTGCCGTAGGCGCATCTAATTTTTCTTTTAGAAAACATATTGATGGTGGCTATATTATTACTCAACGCGGTAAGTTGGATGCACCTTTAACATTGGATCATTTATTATTGGGTAGTAAATATTGGCAACAATTAAAAACACAACGTGATTTTTTAAATATTTCGTTTGGACGTTATTTTTTTCAGGATTTATCGGCACCACGTAAATGGTCTAAAGATACAGTCACGCAATTTGAAAAAGTACGTATGATGGACCCAGTAGCAAATCAAACCTTAAATCAAGAAGCATGGCAAAACTTAGCTGCCGCGTGGCCGATATTTAAACATGCTGAAATTGAAAATAGTTGGGCAGGCATGATTGATGTAACGCCAGATTCCAATCCGATTATTGATTCAATTGAACATATCCAAGGGCTAACGATTGCAACAGGATTTTCAGGTCATGGTTTTGGTACTTCGCCTGCTGCTGGGCATTTAGCTGCCGATTTGATTTCACAGCATCAGCCCATTATTGATCCAACACCTTATAGCTTTAAACGGTTATAGAACATTCGTGAAATTAGCGGTCTAAGGCATGCTAATTTCCTATTTAAGGTGCTTAAAAAAACTGCCTTATGATGCTGCTAAGGCTTTAAGAATGAGTTCACGTTTACTTTTAACCATGGTTTTTTGAAAAATATGATAAATATGTGTTTTAACTGTGGCAAGACTGACAAATAAGGCATCGGCAATTTCCTGATTTTTCTTGCCAGTTAAAATAAGGGTTAAAACTTCACGTTCGGAGCGTGTTAATAATTTAATCATCTCTTGACAAGCAGTATTCGCTATCTGAGAACCTAAGTGTTTAGTACCATTATATTGTGCTAAATCATAACAACTTTGAATCATTTCAATTTCTTGTGGACTAAAAACCTGCTCATTTTCACTGCGAATAAGGCTGATTGCTAGGCAGTTTTCATGATCAGCCTGAAAAATTAATTCAATATTATCGAGTACCTGATTGTCTTTTAAAAAATCAGAATAAGGTTGAGGAATATGTTGATGTTTTAGCTGTGTCATGACTGATTTTTGTGGTTGTTGTAGTGCATTAATTGGATCATATTGACACATATAATCAACATAATGATGAATCGAATGTTGAGGAATATTTTTAGCATAATAGGCGTTTAAATGTGCTGTTGTCGTTGAAAACTTAACATGATAAGCAAAGAAACTTTGTAGTGGAACTACACGATTTAAGGCATAGATAAAATGATCGACAAATTGATTCCATGATTTTGTTTGCATTGTTGGTTTGACTCCATGTCCAAATAATATCGATAAATTCTGGATTTATTTACAGCTGATGGTGAGATGCTAATCTGAGCTTAAACTATAGAATTGATGACAAATCTCAGCCAATAACTGCGCATTGTTTACCTATCATCCCTTGATCTTGGGTGGACTGTTATCAAAATTGGGCAATTTTTACCGAGTTAAAATAACTCAAATCATCTAGATCGTGCAGTGTATGCCATCAGGTGATGCGGCTAAATTTGGCTATTTTTGATGGATGATGATGTCAGAGAAATTAAGCCGATATTCTAAATTATCTATAAAAACTAAAAAATGCTTAATTTTGATAATACCTTGGGACGAATACCCATAGACTGAATCAATACATTGTTCACGGAGAAAAAAATGACGAACAATAACGCATTAAAACAAGGAAGCCTAGGGCTATTTACAGTAGTATTTTTTGTCGTTGCTGCAGCGTCACCCTTAACTGGTGTTATTGGTGCACTTCCAGTAACTTTTTTTATTGGTAATGGGGTTGGTGTACCAAGTATTTTTATTCTAGCGGGAATATTGTTGTTATTGTTTAGTTTTGGCTTTGTGACCATGGCTAAATATGTGGTTAATGCTGGTGCATTTTATGCCTATATTGTACAGGGTATTGGTGTCCGTTGTGGCTTAGGAGGATTAAATGCTGCATTACTTGCCTATATTGCAATTCAATTGGCGGTCAGTGCTATGTTTGGTTTCTTTACCAATCAGTTTATTCAATCACATTGGAATATTGAAATCCCGTGGTGGATCTATTCAATTTTAATGCAAATGCTGGTGGTTGTTTTAGGCATCTTAAAAGTTGAAATCGGTGGGAAAGTTTTAGGAATATTATTACTTTTAGAAATTGGGATTGTGTTATTACTTGATTTTGTGAGTGTAAATAACGCTGCACAATATAGTTTTGCATCATTTGCACCCAGTGTATTTCTCAGTGGTAATATTGGGATTTCATTGGTATTTGCCATCTGTTCATTCATCGGTTTTGAGGCGACTGCTATCTATTCGGAAGAATGTAAAGATCCTCAAAAAACCGTAGCACGTGCGACTTTTATTGCCGTCTGTTTAATTACGGTATTTTATGCCGTAACGTCATGGTCACTCATTCAGTATGTTGGTCAGAGCAAACTGGTTGAAGTTGCTGCTGCCGATCCGGGTATGATGATTTATAACATTGCACAACAAAGTCTGGGACCATGGTCAATTGAATTAATGTCATTATTATTAATCACCAGTTTATTTGCTGCAACACAAGCATTTCACAATTCACTTTCACGTTATTTATTTACCATGAGCCGTGATGGTTTGATTTGGTCAAAAATGGCCAATACACATGCGAATAATAATACACCTTATATTGCCAGTATCATTCAAGGTATATTCATTATCGTGATTCTGGCATTGACCGGATTAAAAAATCTAGATCCGATGGTTGATGTTTTTGCATGGGGTTCCGTGATCGCCAGTATGTCTATTTTGGTATTACAGATCGGTGTTTCTGTTGCAGTGATGATTTTCTTTAGAAAAAACTCACATCTTCCAGTCTCTTTATGGAACGGTACGATTGCACCATTTTTAGCCCTGATTGGTATGAGCTGTGTATTGGTTCTGGTGGTACAAAATATTAAGACATTAAGTGGTAGTGAGTCACCCGTTATTCAACTGGTTCCTTGGTTTGTTTTTGCAGTTGTTTTTGTCGGTATTTTCTGGGCACAAATGATTCAAATGGTACAACCACAGAAATTTAAACAATTAAAAAAGTTGATTGAATATATCTAAGATTTATAGATAAAATAATGTTTTTTACATTAAATATAAGATATTGCAATATAAATAAATCATAAAAAAGAGTAGTTATAATGAATTACTCTTTTTTTGTTGATTTTTAATTTATATCAGTAAATAATGAAATATATTTTAATTAAAGTATTAACTAATTTGTGAATTAGAGAATGAATTAAGGAAGAGTGGTATATATTTTGCATTGATAGGAATCAATGTTATTCATGCTAAATGAGAAGAACGGATGCAATTACAGTCAATGAGTGAAAATCGGTGTATTACCGAGTCATATGTACATGCCGAAATATTAAATGAATGGATTTTGACCTATGACCAAGTTTCTGCTGGAAAATTTGAAAGTTATCTACGTGAAATTTCCTTCGACGATATTCAAATTTATGAAGAAAGATTTGTACCTTCAATTTTCCAACGTGGTTTGGCTAAAAAAAATTCATTATGTATAGGGATGTTTTCGCAACTTTCAAATAATGCGATTTGGTTGGGTAAAAATATTACAGGACATGAAATTCTTTCTTGTTATGATGAAGGAGAGATTTTATTACGATTGCCTGAAAATAGTGCATTTTACTCCTTAACTATTCCATTTAACTTATTAAATGATCATAATTTGCAATATAATCATGCAAAATACGGTCATATACTTGAAGCACAATATAGTGAAATTTTTTATAGAAAATTTACCCAACTACTTAATGATGTATTAAAAAATTCACATTTAATTCAAAATTCTGCGACACAACAGCAGGTAAAATCTGAAATTTTAGCCCTTGGTGACGATTTTTTGAGTGTATTAAATGCTCATCATCAACCGATTCGAGTTTCCAACCAAAAAGCACAAAATGTGGTTAAAACAGTCTGTGAAGTCTTGAATGATAATCCTGACTATTGTTATTCAATTGAAGAATTATGTCATATTACATGCACATCACGTAGAACATTACAAAACTGTTTCGAGCAGATTACCGGACAAAGTCCAGCATTATTTTTAAAGATGATGAAATTGAATGCAGTACGTAGAATGTTACAGTATTCATCCACACAAATGACAATTAGTGATATTGCAGCCCATTGGGGTTTTTGGCATTTATCACAATTTGCAGTAGATTATAAGCGCTTATTTGGAGAATCACCATCACAAACGATGCTGTATAAAAAATCCAAATTAATTTTATGTTGAAATATAGAGCTTGATATCTATTTATTATGTAAATAATGAATGTTAAATTTTATTATTGATAAATCGGTACATTTATATTTAAAATATAAAAGTTAAATATATTTAGATAATTGATTGTTCTATCATATAATTTAAAAAAATAAAAATGACGATTTATTTGAAATTTTAAATCGTTAAATTTATTTTTAGCATTATACAAAAATGAAATGTATAAAAAGCCATACAATTAAAATAATTAAAGTAATCATTATTTTTTACCTAGAGATAAAAATAGCGATCACATTAAAACATGCAATAAATCAGTTTTTCGGATGATTTTTTTATTTGAAATTTCGGTTATAACTGATGTCCTCACTTTATAATTGAATGAGCTATATATCATGAAAACAGCCTTTTTTAATGATGAATGGTGTTACTGGCATAGTACTGGATTATATGCCGGAATTTTACCGATTGGTGGTTGGGTACAAGTACCCAGTGGCGCCAGTCATGCAGAATCTCCCGAAACCAAACGACGTTTAAAAAATTTGCTGGAAGTTTCAGGTTTAATGCAGCACATGGTTTCATTGTCTGCACCCGCCATAACGGAGCAGGATTTATTGCGTATTCATCCACAGCATTATCTTGATCATTTTAAACAAGTCAGTGATCAAGGGGGTGGTCCGTTGGGTGTGGAAGCACCGATTGGTCCTGGTAGTTATGAAATTGCTAAAATTTCTGCGGGTTTAGCCTGTGCAGCGGTTGAAAAGGTGTATTTGGGTGAATTTGCTAATGCTTATAGCTTATCGCGTCCACCAGGTCATCATTGTTTACCTGATCAGGCTATGGGCTTTTGCTTTTTGGCCAATATTCCACTGGCCATTGAACGTGCCAAAGCAGAGCATGGTTTAGGCAAAGTCGTGGTAATTGATTGGGATGTGCATCATGGTAATGGTACCCAGCATATCTATTATCAACGTGATGATGTATTGACCATTTCTATTCATCAAGATCAGTGTTTCCCACCTGGTTATAGTGGCGATCAGGATCGTGGTGAAGGTTTAGGTAAAGGCTATAATATCAATATTCCTTTATATGCTGGCAGTGGTCATGACGCCTATATCTATGCATTTGAGCAAATTGTCTTGCCTGCGATAGCACAATTTCAACCTGAAATGATTATTGTTGCGTGTGGTTATGATGCCAATGGTCTGGATCCTTTAGCAAGAATGTTATTGCATAGTGATTCCTTTCGTGAGATGACCCGTCTTACCCGACAGGCTGCTGAACAATATTGTGATGGAAAACTGGTGATTGTACATGAAGGAGGCTATTCAGAATCTTATGTACCGTTTTGCGGTCTTGCGGTACTTGAAGACATGACAGGGATACGTACTGCAGTTGTTGATCCATGTAAAGATTTTATTATTGAACAGCAACAAGGCGAAGCATTTCAAAATTTTCAAAAACAGCGTATTGATGAGTTGGTGCATAATTTCGCTGAGTAATGCGATGGCTGCTTAAAGTATTGACTGGCGTTTTTACGCCAGCACGATGCCACTGAACATAGCTCATACCACACTGGTTCAGCAGCTCACATATGATTACCTATGATTTGGTCATCGATTTCTTGTATTTAGATATGCGATCGATACATAGCGAAAGCTGAGTATCGATCAGAAATAGCTCGCCAGTTCATATGGTTTAAATCATATATTATTGGCGAAAAAATGACTGTAAAGCCTATTTGGGCCATCGTTGCTGGGTAACATATTCATGGTCCATCAATATATCTTGTTGTAGGTCGGCTTGTTTACGTAAAAAATTCCACACTAATTTAATTTTCGGTTCATGCTGTAAATCAACCAAGGTCAGCATCCAAAAGGTATGGGTAAAACAGATTTGATCACTGAGTACTGTCTTGAGTTCTGCTTTATTATGCGCTAAAAAACATGGCAAAATTGCCAGACCTGCGCCAGCACTGACTGCGATCTGCTGTGCCAAAATACTATTACTGCGAAAACATGCAGATAATGGTACAGGAAGGCGTGCCAATGAATATAAAGCTGAACTGTAAACTAAATCATCAATATAATCGATAAAACGATGTTGAGTTAAGTCATTGATATTTGAAATTAAAGCATTATTCGCTAAATAGCTTTCACTGCCGTAGAGCTTTAAACAGTAATTGGAGAGGCGAGTAATAATATAAGGTCCAGATTTAGGCCGATCAATTGAAATCACAATATCGGCTTCTCGATGTGACAATTTTATGGTTTTAGGAACTGGAATTAAATCAATCGTCAGTAAGGGGTAGTGTTGTGAAAATTCGGCCAATAAACGGGTCAAAAATGCGGTACCAAATCCTTCTGGTGCACCAATACGCACACGGCCCTGTAACGGGTGTTTAGAGATATCAATTTGTGCAAAAGCCTGCTCCATTTGTTCGACTTGCGGTAACAGTATTAAACCTTCAGCAGTTAATTCATAACCGCTTGCTTCACGTTTAAAAAGCTGTTTACCAAGGGCCGTTTCTAATGCTTGAATTCGACGTGAAACAGTACTGTGTTCAACTGTCATTAATCGTGCTGTATTGGTCAGTGTTTTAGCACGTGCCAAGGTTAAAAAAAACCGTAAGTGATCCCAGTCAACTTTCATCATCTACTTAACATCCTGTTAAATCTTTGTGCAAATATGCACAACCATCGTGCATCAATTTCTATTGGTGGTTAAAGTATTCTTTGCTAGTCTGCAAAAACAGCGTAAAAATTATACGTTTAAAATAAATAGCCAGTAAAGGCTAGGACAAGGACAATAACAACCGAGCACGGAGCAATCATGAACGCTATTCATCAACAGCAGCATAACCTTGCAACCAAGAAAGTAAAACTTCTGATTAATGGTGAGTTTGTTGAGTCAAAAACCAGTCACTGGCAAGATATTATTAATCCTGCAACTCAGGAAGTATTAGGGCAAGTCCCTTTTGCCACGACAGAAGAAGTACATGCTGCCATTCAATCGGCACAAACTGCATTTGCAGATTGGCATCAGACACCAATTCAGGCCCGTATGCGTATTATGCTTAAACTACAGGCCTTAATTCGTAGTCAATTAAAAGATATTGCCCAAGTATTGACTGCTGAACAAGGAAAAACGCTGGCTGATGCAGAGGGGGATATTCAGCGTGGTTTAGAAGTGGTTGAGCATGCATGTTCGATTGGGACATTACAAATGGGAGAATATATCGAGGGCGTTGCCCGTGGTATTGATACCTATACCATACAGCAACCACTTGGTGTTTGTGCAGGAATTACCCCGTTTAATTTTCCTGCCATGATTCCATTATGGATGTTTCCAATGGCGATCGTCTGTGGTAATACCTTTGTATTAAAACCTTCTGAGCAAGATCCATTATCGACCATGATGCTGGTTGAACTGGCAATTCAGGCTGGAGTTCCTGCAGGAGTATTAAATGTAGTACATGGTGGTAAAGAGGTGGTCGATCTATTATGTACACATCAAGATATTAAAGCGATTTCTTTTGTCGGTTCAACTGCTGTTGGCACGCATGTATATCAGCTTGCAGGACAACATGCCAAACGTGTACAGTCGATGATGGGTGCCAAAAATCATGTCGTGGTCATGCCTGATGCCAATAAAGAACAGACACTCAATGCATTGGTGGGTGCTGCTTTTGGTGCTGCTGGTCAACGTTGTATGGCACTTTCTGTCGCGGTGATGGTCGGTGAAAGCAAACATTGGGTGGATGATTTAGTCAACAAGGCTAAATTATTAAAAGTGAATGCTGGTCATGAACCAGATACGGATGTAGGTCCTGTCATTTCCAAACGTGCTAAAACACGTATTCTTGATTTAATTGAAAGTGGTGTTGCACAAGGCGCAGAATTATTACTCGATGGCCGCAATGTTGATGTCAAAGGCTATGAGCAGGGTAATTTTATTGGACCTACGATTTTTAATCATGCCAATACCGATATGCGTATCTATCAGGAAGAAATTTTTGGTCCTGTATTGGTGATTATTCATGTCGACTGTTTACAAGATGCCATTCAGTTGATTAATGCCAATCCATTTGGTAATGGTGTTGGACTATTTACCCAAAGTGGCAGTACAGCACGTATTTTTCAGCAGCAGATTAACATCGGTCAAGTCGGCATTAATATTCCTATTCCAGTCCCTGTACCATTCTTTAGTTTCACGGGTTCTCGTGGTTCAAAACTAGGTGATCTAGGACCTTATGGTAAACAGGCGATTCAGTTCTATACCCAAACCAAAACCATCACCAGTCGTTGGTTTGAAGATAGTCAGGCAAGTAGCAGTACAGTCAATACTACCATTAATTTAGGTTAAGGAGCATGCCATGAATATTGCATTTATTGGTTTGGGTAACATGGGCGGCGCGATGGCAAAAAATCTGCTCAAGTCTGGTTATCAAGTTTATGGTTTTGATTTAAATACACTGGCACTTGAGCATTTTGCAGCGGCTGGCGGTATTGTTTGTGCCAGTCCTCAAGATGCAGCGCAACATGCTGATGTGGTGCTGACCATGTTGCCTGCAGCAAAACATGTCCGTGATGTATATTTAGGTGCAAATGGTATTTTAAATGTGCTTAAAGCAGCAACGATTTGTATTGATAGTAGTACGATTGATCCTAATACCATTCAGGAAATTGCTGCGGCAGCAGAAGCATGTCAGGTTCACGTTTGTGATGCTCCTGTTTCTGGGGGAACTTTAGGGGCTCAAGATGCGACCTTAACATTTATGGTCGGTGCGGATAGCGATACTTTTGCTGCTATTCAACCAGTATTAAGTGCTATGGGGAAAAACTTGGTACATTGTGGTCCAATTGGTACGGGACAAGTGGCTAAAATCTGTAACAATTTGATTTTAGGTATTTCGATGACTGCTGTGGCTGAAAGTATGGCATTGGGTGTTCAGCTTGGTATGGATCCTCAAGCATTGGCAGGTGTGATTAACAGTTCAACAGGGCGCTGCTGGAGTTCAGAAGTTTATAATCCTTGGCCGGGTATTTGTGAAAATGCACCTGCTTCACGTGGTTATCGTGATGGTTTTGCTGCACAGTTGATGCTCAAAGATTTAGGTTTGGCTGTAGAAGCAGCAGCGCAGGCGCAATATCCAATGGTGCTTGGCAATGTGGTACAAAAAATGTATCAACAGCTATGTCGAGAGGGAGATGCACATTTAGATTTTTCCAGCATTATGTATCAGTATTGTCCTGAATACGCCCAAGATTAAAACAATGATGTTGCAAGGATGCGCAACAAAACCCAATACCTTGTCGCGAATAACGATAAATTTAGACTGAGGTTTAGCCATGTTAAGTTATGAAAACATAAAACAAGATTTTGATTTTAATCAAGTCGCCAATCAACTTTTATCTGGATCAATTCATGCATTAAATGCCTGCTATGAATGCTGTGATCGTCATGCTGATGCCAATCCTGATGCCATTGCCTTATATTGGCAGGGAAAGGAGGGTGCTAAAGCACAATATACCTTTCAGCAATTACAACAATATTCAGCTCAATTTGCTCATTTTCTAACATCACAAGGCATTGGTCGTGGTGATCGTATTTCAGGACTATTGCCACGAACAGTTGAATTAATCATTACGATTTTGGCAGCTTGGCGTATTGGTGCAGTCTATCAGCCTCTATTTACTGCTTTTGGCCCAAAAGCAATTGAACATCGGATTCAACTTGCTCAGAGTAAACTGGTCGTGACTGATTTAGCCAATCGCGATAAATTATCAGAAATGAGTGGCTGTCCTACAATTGTGACAGTCAATGTGGACACTGAAGCCGCACGTTATCCAGATGATTTGAGTTTTTGGAAGGTTCTTCAGGGACAAGATTCGCATTATCCTGCAGTGATGCTCAGCATTGATGATCCGTTTTTATTGATGTTTACCTCGGGTACGACGGGACCTGCAAAACCATTAAAAGTTCCGCTTAAGGCACTGATTGCATTTGGTGCATATATGCAGCACGCTATTGGTTTACGAGCAGAAGACCGGTTTTGGAATATTGCCGATCCAGGTTGGGCTTATGGTTTATATTATGCGATTACAGGACCACTATTATTAGGCCATGCGACCTTATTTTATGAAGGTGGTTTTAATGCACAAAGTGTCTGTGAGATTGTTAAAGCATATGATATTAACAATTTAGCTGGCGCACCTACAGCTTATCGCATGATGATGGCGGCTGAACCGTCACAAATGGCAGAGCTTCGTGGTCAATTACGTGTGGTGAGTAGTGCAGGTGAGCCGTTAAATCCCGAGGTAATTCGCTGGTTTGATCAAGTTTTACAGGCCCCGATCTATGATCATTATGGTCAAACTGAAGTGGGGATGGTGGTGTGTAATCATCATGCATTAAGCCATGCAATACGTTCGGGTGCTGCCGGATTTGCCAGTCCGGGTTATCGCATTGCGGTATTGAATGAACAGGGTGAAGAATTACCTGCCGATACGCCTGGGATTTTAGCAGTTGATATTCAGCAATCACCGATGATGTGGTTTTTAGGTTATGAAGAAAGCCGAAAATCTCCCTTTGTTAAACATTATTATTTAACCGGAGATACTGCCGAGATTCATGCGGATGGCAGTATGAGTTTTGTCGGGCGTAGCGATGATGTGATTACCACTTCGGGTTATCGAGTCGGACCATTTGATGTTGAGAGTGCCTTATTAGAACATGATACCGTGATTGAAGCGGCGGTGGTGGGCGTTCCAGATCCTGAGCGTACTGAAATCATTAAAGCTTTTGTGATTTTAGCACAGGGGGTGACTGCGACCACAGAACTGGCTGAAACTTTGGGACAATTTGTTAAAAAGCGTTTATCTGCACATGCCTATCCGCGTTTAATTGAGTTTGTCACTGAATTACCCAAAACACCGAGTGGCAAAATTCAACGTTTTTTACTGCGCAATCAAGAAGTGAATAAGCAACAAAATCAGGGTGTATGACACACCCTGTAGGCTGCTTATATTAATCTCAGTAAAAATGTAAGCCCTACTAAGATTTAAGCAATAGATAAAAGGACCTATCCATGCAATTTAGCCAAGAACAACAACTGATCCAAGATATGGCAAAGAGTTTTGCACAACAACAAATTAAACCTTTTGCCGCACAGTGGGATGAAAAAGGTATTTTTCCTAGAGAAACTTTAAACCAGATGGGGCAATTGGGTTTTATGGGCATGTTGATCCCCGAACAATGGGGGGGCTCAGATACTGGAACATTGGCCTATGTATTGGCCTTGGAGGAAATTGCAGCAGCCGACGGTGCCACATCGACCATTATGAGTGTCCATAACTCAGTGTGTTGTATGCCCATATTAAAGTTTGGTACAGAACAGCAAAAACAACAGTTTTTAATTCCTCTGGCACAAGGTGAGATGATTGGTGCTTTTGCATTAACAGAGCCTCATACAGGTTCTGATGCTGCTGCTATTAAAACGCGTGCAGTAAAAGATGGTGATCATTATATACTCAATGGCGCCAAGCAGTTTATTACCTCTGGCCATAATGCAGGCATGATTATTGTTTTTGCAGTAACAGATCCAAGTGCTGGTAAAAAGGGGATTAGTGCTTTTATTGTGCCACGAGAGACACCGGGTTATGAGGTGATTCGTGTAGAGGAAAAATTGGGTTTACATGCTTCTGATACCTGTCAAATCGCACTAACTGATCTACGCATTCATGAAAGCTTGAGATTAGGTGCTGAGGGTGAAGGATTAAAAATTGCCTTGGCCAATCTTGAAGGTGGACGAATCGGGATTGCTGCTCAGGCGGTGGGTCTAGCACGTGCTGCCTTGGAAGAAGCGACACGTTATGCCCATGAACGTACCACTTTTGGGAAACCTATTTTTGAACACCAAGCAATTGCCTTCCGTTTGGCCAGTATGGCGACTGAAATAGAAGCTGCACGTCAGCTATTACATTTTGTTGCAGCAAAAAAACAACGTGGTGAAGCCTGTTTAACCGAAGCATCAATGGCCAAACTATTTGCCTCAGAGATGGCAGAGCGGGTCTGCTCTAAAGCCTTACAAATTTTTGGTGGCTATGGCTATTTAAGAGATTTCTGTATAGAGCGTATTTATCGTGATGCACGTATTTGTCAAATTTATGAAGGAACCAGCGATATTCAACGTTTGGTGATTGCACGTAGTTTATAACTTTACATGATGATAGGGTGATGATGTTGCGATTGATGATATCTGCACAATATCTTGAGCAATTGAATTAAGATTGTGTGGAATAAAAAGATCAATCAAGCTTAAATTCAAGTGGAATATGTTGGGCTACAGTCAAGCACAATTGGTTATTTACTTGATATATCATAGAAAATCATGCATAGACAACAATAGGAAAACCGCATGAACAATGAAAATAATCTGATTATTCAGCGTCAGGGGCACTTGGGTATAATCACTTTAGATCGTAGTGCACATTTAAATGCCTTAAATTTAGCAATGGTACAAGGGATTCAGGCGCAACTTTTACAATGGCGTGATGATCCACAAATTCAAGCGATTTTAATTCAATCCAATAGTGCCAAAGCATTTTGTGCAGGTGGCGATATTCGCGCACTGTATGATAGTTATCATGCTGGTGATCAACAATATCTTGAGTTTTTCCGTAGCGAATATGCCATGCTGAGCATGTTACGTGATTATCCTAAAGTGGTGATTGCCTTACTGGATGGCTATGTTTTAGGTGGAGGATTTGGTTTAGCCCAAGCCTGTCATATACGCGTCAGTAGTGAAAAGTCACGTTTTGCCATGCCTGAAACAGCGATTGGTTTTTTTCCCGATGTGGGTGCCACTTATTTTTTATCACGCCTAGATGAAATTGGGGTTTATTTGGCTTTAACTGGTGCTCAGATCAGCAGCAGTGATGCATTGAGTTTAGATTTAATTGATTATTATGTTCCAAGTGCAAGTTTGGCTGCTTTACAGCAGGCGCTGAGTGTGGCACCAAAATTAAATTATATTGAAATTGCACGTATTATTGCGCAATTTATTACCCATCCATCGGCCAGTGAATTACAAAAGCAAGTTGCAACGATTGACCAGCATTTTGCCTATACCAGCATTGAGCAAATTGAACAAAGCTTGGCAGATCAAAGTCAAACGCAAGATGCGTCATGGGCTAAACAGGTCTTGGATATTTTACAACAACGCCCAATGCTGGCAAAAAAAGTCAGTTTAAAATTACAACAGGTTGGGCAAAGTTTATCTTTAGAAAAATCGATGCAATTGGAACAAAACTTACAGGCGATTTGGGCCGATCAAGGCGATTTTATTGAGGGGGTACGTGCATTGATTGTCGATAAAGACAAAAATCCGCGTTGGCAAACAGACAATCAACAATTTGAACAGATTTTAGCGCCCTTATGGCCAGCTTAGATCCATAGGTTCAAGCTGATCATGCGTATAAACCGATAATGTAACATATAAAAAAGCGCCTTCCTTAAAACTGACCAAGGAAGGCGAAGTAAGACACTTGGCAGTGGTTGAATCGTGATTCATCTTGTTGCTTGAATTGACTTATAGCCTTAGCCGCTTTCATACTGATAGTCAGCTTGGTGAAGTTTTGTATTACAAGCGTAATGCGATAGCATATGAAAATTTGATGTGATTTAGGTTGCATTTTTTAAGTTTTAATTGATTGTTTTGTATTTTTTACTCAGCATATTAAAAAAATTATCAATAATTATTAATATCACTATGTAATTTTAATTAACATATCTAAACGATATGCACATGCCTTCCTTGTTACTTTTGTTTTGGATTTAAGGGCTCAACCTTTAGCATTGAGCGTAAAAAAACAAAAAAAATAGCCTTTTTTGCCTAAGCTTTCGCTTAAATTTTTGCCTTCATTCAGCGCAATAGCCATGATGTATGCATAAAAATAAGCACAAGTACGGCATGCACTAAGAGGTCTATTTAGACAACTGGGCAGTTTAGAAGTATGAACAAAATTTATAAAGTGGTTTGGAATGTATCTTTAGGAATCTGGGTTGCGGTTGCGGAAAATACCAAGTCACATCAAAAAAGAGCTTTAAAAAATAACATAACCTCTCAAAAACCAACTCTATTGCAACAGGGTCAAGCGCAACAGTTGTGGGGCAAAGGCTTAAAAGGCTTAGTGGTATCGATATCTTTATTGGCTGGAACCAGCGTTTGGGCTGAAAGCAGTAATGGAAATATAGCCATGTGCTCAAATGGTGCCGTGGGTATTTTTCACGATGGTAAAATTGTGTGTAGTGATCCTAATGATAAACCGCTTGCAATTGCTGGAAATACGGATGGGGGAAGACAAGGAACGATTGGTGCAATTGCTGTAGGAACAGATCCTTATGATGTCACACAGGCTTGGGGCAATAATTCTTTGGCCATGATATCTGGTGCTAATGCAGGAGAGAATGGCATTGCCATAGGGCGAGATGCACGATCCGGAAGCGGAAGTCCACAGGCAGCAGCATTAAGTGCAAATGGTGCAGTTGCTTTGGGGGCATATAGTATAGCCGATCGCTCTGGAGATGTTGCATTAGGTGAGTATTCTATTGCGAGTGCTGTTTCTAGTACTAACGGTTGGCTGACCAATAGTATCCCCTCTACTTCGTTAGTTTCAATTGGATCTGGAAAACCTAACGATATTTATGCAACTCGCCGTCTAATCAATTTAGCAGATGGTACAGAAGATAGTGATGCGGCAACAGTTGCACAAGTCAAAAAAGTATGGGGGATGCTTCCAACGGTATCGGCAGGTTCGAATTTGACTTTGTCAGCTGTCACAGAGCTGAGCAATAATAAGACCAATTATAAATTAAGTTTGTCTTCTGATCCTACGCTAGATTCGGTGACGGTGATCGATGGAGATGACCCTTACAATAATAAGTCACTGAGTTTAACGGCTCAAGGCATCCAATTTAAAGATAAAACCAATCATAATGTCATCACCAATGCACCGAGTTTAAGCTTAAATGGGATCAGCGCTGGAAGTCAAAGAATCACCAATGTTGCTGATGCAGATGCATTGACCGATGCAGTCAATCTAAAGCAACTCAATGCTTTTAATCAAAAAATGATTCAGTACGATCTGAAAAAAGTGCAAGGAAATCTGGTAACAGATTATAGCTCACTCACCTTGGGTGGGGGGCAAGGAACGCTCAGCACAACACCAAACTTAACTATGATTCATAATGTGGCCAAAGGTGTTGCGAATACCGATGCAACCAACCTAGATCAAGTCAAAGCACTTATTAGTAGCGCATCTGGCTTAGGTGGAAAATTTAAGTTAAGTACTGGAACGGGAACAAATAAAAAAACGGTAGAACAAGCGCTGAACAGTGCGATTCAAATTAATGGAGATGGTAATATTACTGCTACTGCCAATAATGATAAGGGAGAACTTAATTTAAGTTTATCCAGAGCACTTGTTCTTGATTCCATCACCATGCTTGGTACTGATTCAAATAATATACCGACCATGATGACTTTAGGTACTGAAGGCGGTCTAGAGTTTGCCAGTCAAAATAATCAACTTCATTTCAATACCAGTGAAGGAAGCTTTAGCGATAAAGATAAAAATAAACTGAATTTCACTGCCAAGGGCATCACACTCAGCAATGAAAAAACTGCTACGACTGGTCCAAGTTTAACTCTTGATGGAATCAGTGCTGGCGGTATGGTGGTGAGTAATGTTGCTCAAGCGCAAGCGCAAACTGATGCAACAAATTTAGCCCAAGTGCAGGACTTAATTAAAAAAGCTTCATTCTCTGGTGGGGGAGATTTTGCTTTAAGTACAGGTATAGGAACAGATCAAAAAACGGTCCGTAAACCACTTGGAGAAGCGATTCAAGTGAATGGTGATGGCAATATCACCGCGACGGCAGATGATCAAAATGGAGTGCTTAACCTCAATCTAACTCGGGATCTGGCGCTTGATAGTGTTGGAATGTATGAGGCCAACCCTTCGGGGATGAGTCTGAAGTCGGCTTTCATGGATGTTTCAAGGCTGCAGTATACTAATTTTGTTGAAAATAATGAATTTAATTTAAATTCTGGTGAAGCAAGCTTTAGCGATAAAGATAAAAATAAACTCAATTTAACTGCCAAGGGCATCACACTCAGCAATGAAAAAACCTCTACTACTGGCCCGAGTTTAACCCTCGATGGGATTGGTGCGGGTGGCATGGTGGTGAGTAATGTTGCGGATGGTGTAAAAGATAGCGATGCTGTAAATAAAAAACAATTGAATACGGTAAATACTGATTTAGCCAATTTAGCAGCTAATGTGGTGCAATATGATCCGACAAAAAAAGATAAAACTTCAATTACCTTAGGCGATGGTACACATTTTACCACTTTACATAATTTAGCCGAAGGTACAGCAGATCATGATGCAACGAATTTAGCTCAGGTAAATGATTTAATTAAAAAGGCTTCATTCTCTGGTGGAGGTAAAGCAGGTACTTTTGGTTTAACCGCAGATGATGGTCAGAGTATTGACAAAGATTTGAATCAGTCGATTGAAGTTGCAGGTGGAGATAACCTGAAGACTGAAATCAAAGACAATAAGCTGCAAGTCAATCTTGCTAAAAATTTACTGGTTGATTCGGTTAGCATGGGTACAGCCGACTTAAGTAAGGTGGCAGAAATGAATACCTTAGGTTTAAATATTTTAGATACCAGCAATAAAAAGAATAATCAATTTAACCTGACTGCCAGCAGTGGTAGTTTTATAGATACAGATCAAAATCAACTGAATTTAACTGCCAAGGGCATCACACTCAGCAATGAAAAAACCTCCACTACTGGCCCGAGTTTAACCATCAATGGTATTGATGCTGCTGGTGAAAAAATAACCAATGTTGCAGCAGGGAGTTTGGCTAAAAATTCAACGGATGCCATTAATGCAACTCAACTGCTGAGTGCGATGGATAATATGCAGAGTATGCTGGGGCCTGCTGCTATTATGGGGAATAATGGTCATTTAACTTGGACGTCTAATATTCGGGGTGAAAAACAGAGCAATGTTACTGAGGCGATTCAAGCCGCTGTTGCACAAGTGGTGTCAACAGACCCTTCTTTAGAGGTAGATAGTAAACAACTAAGCGATGGTTCAATGCAATATGACGTTCGTTTTAATAATAATAGTCAGGGATTAGCATTAGCAGATAATTCACAAGTATTGATCAGTGCTGGCGGTCGAAAAATTACCAATCTTCGTGCTGGAACAAATCCTACTGATGCAGTAAATAAACAGCAATTAGATGATGTGAGTGCGGAATCGCTACAATATGATAAAAATAAAGATGGTAGCATCAATAAAAATGCAATCAGCTTGGATGCAAGTAATGGCACTACAATCCACAATGTGGCTGCGGGTCAATTAACAGCAAATTCTATGGATGCCGTTAATGGTGCACAACTGTTGGGTGCACTCGGCAGTACCAAAAATATTTTAGGCAATAATACAACATTAGACAGTAATGGCACCTTGATATGGAAATCAAATGTTCGAGGCAATCCTAAAATTTCAGAAAGTAGCGTAAGCGATGCAATTCAAGCCGCAGTATCGACGGTCAACAGTAAAGATGCCAATTTGAATGTTTCATCTTCTGTGGCCAAAGACGGTTCGACGGATTATGCACTGGCACTATCAGCTACACCGAGTTTTAACAATGTGACTACAGGTGCAAGCAGCTTAAATAATGATGGCTTAACCATTGTCGGTGGTCCAAAAGTATTGGCGAGTGGTATTGATGCAGGCAACAAGAAAATAACCAATCTCAGTGATGGTGTAAATGCGGGTGATGCGATTAATAAAACGCAATTTGATACAGCACTGGGAACACTGAGTAGTAATGTGCTCAATACGGCTGTATTTTATGATAAAAATAAAGATGGTAGCATCAATAAAAACTCAATCAGCTTGGATACCAACAATGGCACTACAATCCACAATGTGGCTGCGGGTCAATTAACAGCAAATTCTATGGATGCCGTTAATGGTGCACAACTGTTGGGTGCACTCGGCAGTACCAAAAATATTCTAGGTCATGATGCAACATTAGACAGTAATGGTGCCTTGGTATGGAAATCAAGTGTTCGAGGCAATCCTCAAATTTCAGAAAGTAGCGTAAGCGATGCAATTCAAGCCGCAGTATCGACGGTCAACAGTAAAGATGCCAATTTGAATGTTTCATCTTCTGTGGCCAAAGATGGTTCGACGGATTATGCACTGGCACTATCAGCTACACCGAGTTTTAACAGTGTGACTACCGGTGCAAGTAGCTTAAATAAGGATGGCTTAACCATTGTCGGTGGTCCAAAAGTATTGGCGAGCGGTATTGATGCCGGTAATAGAAAAATAACCAATCTCAGTGATGGTGTAAATGCGGGTGATGCGATTAATAAAACGCAATTTGATACAGCACTGGGAACACTGAGTAGTAATGTACTCAATACTGCTGTATTTTATGATAAAAATAAAGATGGTAGCATCAATAAAAACTCAATCAGCTTGGATACCAACAATGGCACCACAATCCACAATGTGGCTGCGGGTCAATTAACAGCAAATTCTATGGATGCTATTAATGGCGCACAACTGTTGGGTGCACTCGGCAGTACCAAAAATATTCTAGGTCATGATGCAACATTAGACAGTAATGGTGCCTTGGTATGGAAATCAAGTGTTCGAGGCAATCCTCAAATTTCAGAAAGTAGCGTAAGCGATGCAATTCAAGCCGCAGTATCGACGGTCAACAGTAAAGATGCCAATTTGAATGTTTCATCTTCTGTGGCCAAAGATGGTTCGACGGACTATGCACTGGCACTATCAGCTACACCAAGTTTTAACAGTGTGACTACCGGTGCAAGTAGCTTAAATAAGGATGGCTTAACCATTGTCGGTGGTCCAAAAATATTGGCGAGCGGTATTGATGCCGGTAATAGAAAAATAACCAATCTTAGTGATGCTATAAATGCGGGTGATGCTACAAATCTATCGCAAGTGCAAAATTTGATTAAAAATATTAAAGGTGGGGGAGGAACATTTGCTTTAACTGCAGATGATGGCAATAAAATTACCAAGGATTTGGGCAGCTCAATTGCAGTGAATGGAGATAGTAATATTAGTACACAGGCAGATGTGACCAAAGGGCAACTTGCCATCCAACTCTCTAAAAACTTACATATTGACAGCTTAAAAATGCAAGATAAGTCAAAAAATAATGATTATATCGCCAATTTTAATGCAGAAAATACGAGTTTTAGTGATAAAAATAACAATATGATGACCTTAAATGCCCAAGGAATTAAAGTATCAAGTAATACTGTTGCTGGCCCGAGTCTAACCATCAATGGTATTGATGCTGCGGGTGGAAAAATAACCAATGTCGCAGCAGGTAGTTTAGCTCAAAATTCAACAGATGCCATTAATGCAACACAGTTGCTTATGGCAATGAATAATATGCAAAGTGTGATGGGATCTGCTGCTATTATGGGAAATAATGGTAATGTAACTTGGAAATCTGATATTCGAGGTAGAACACAAAATAATATTACTGATGCGATTAAAGCCGCGGTTACCAAAGTGATTACAACAGATCCTTCTTTAGCGGTGGATAGTCAACAACTCAGCGATGGTTCAATGCAATATAACATTCATTTTAATAATAATGATAATGATGCATTTTCACGAGGAAACAATCAAACATTCGCATTCGTCAATAATCAAAAAGCAATCGATATTCTTGGGATTAATGCTGGAGGTCGAAAAATTATTCATGTTGCAGATGGGACAGCTCCCGATGATGCAGCTACTTTTGGACAATTAACTCGTGCTATGGCTGATACCGTTCAATATGATAAAAATAAAGATGGCAGTATTAATAACAACTCCATTACATTGGCAGGCGCTCAAGGAACACAAATTCATAATGTTGCTGATGGTGAGTTAACTGCAAGTTCAACCGATGCCATTAATGGCAGACAAGTGGTGGGTATTCGTGATGATTTACAAAAGCAAATCAATAACAACAGTGCAGACATTAGTGCCCTAAAAACCGATTTAAACCATATCGGCGTAGGTTTAGTGACCCAAGATAAAACCACATCTAATATTATGGTTGCCAGTAATACTGGCGGTAAAAAAGTTGAAATGTCAGGTACTGAGGGCAATCGGGTCGTGACAGGTGTGGCGGATGGTAAGGTCGCCAAAGGTTCTAGTGATGTGGTGACGGGGAATCAACTCAATATGAGCTATGAAGCCATGGCTAAAGCTTTGGGTGGTGGAGCTAAATTTGAAAATGGTATCGCGACTGCACCACACTATAATGTGGGTTATGGTCGTAATCAGAGTAGTGTTAATAATGTCGGTGATGCTATTCAAGCATTAAACGAGCAAAATAGTCGTTTAGATCAGAAAGTCGATACTTTGGGGCAACAAGTCAATAATGCTTTTCAAGCCACCAATAAACGTATTGATGATGTAGAGAAAAGAGCCAATACGGGGATTGCTGCGGCACTTTCTATGGAAGCACCAGCCTATGTACCGGGTAAGTTTACCTATGCGGTGGGAGCTGCTAATTATCGAAATGGTAATGCGATTGGTGTTTCTTTGCGCCGAACAGCAGAAAATGGTCGATGGTCTGGTCATGTTGGGGTTGCCGCAGGTTCAGATGGTTCCCCAGCATTCCGTGTTGGCGTGAGTGGTGTTATTGATTAAAAAAATCTATCCTGTTGATAAAAAGGAAAATATACGTATTTTCCTTTTTTTATTGCTATGATTTTATGTGACCAAATTATAGTGATAGAAATTTTTAATGATGGAGTTTACTGATTTTATCTTAAAAATATATACGATTATCAGATTTTGTTAGAAATGATGACGCATATTTATATATTTTAGTGATTTGAACAGCGGAGATTTTATATCAATTAACATTTAATTATATTTATTACTTATATGAGGTCATTGATTTGGCATGATGTCATTATGGAAAAAATTTATATGTTGAGTAAAAATATACATATATCTATATTTTAAAAATGGTCTGCATACTGTTTTAATAAAAAATCTCTTTAACTTTTTATTTAGTTCACTATTTTAAGAATGATAAATCTATTGACTAATCTAATCACCCTTAATGTTAAGTTAAAAGAAACTTAAAAAATACCATTATTTCATCATTTTAAAGAAAAAGACTGATTTGAAATCCAAATTAAATCTTGTTATTTTTTAGGTAAATATATGAAAAATATCTAATTTAATAGATTTAAAAACAATAACTTAATGATTGAAATTGAGCAAAATATGGTTTTTATCATATACAACTTTATGCTGCTATATTGAACTCTATTTTAAACCTTAAAAGATATTATATAGAAAATATCTTATTTGATCTAGTGATTTAAAATTTTAGAATAAAAAATATAATAATATCCAGCAATTATAATAAATAAGTTGTAAAAAACCATAAAATATTATTAATGATATGATTTTAATCTATTTATAATTTTAATTATTATCATAAAACTTACGGATTAATCTCATCAGATCTTTTTTATTTTGGGAGTGTATTTTGTTCATTATTCGAGAAAAAAGACAAATTAAAAAAATAAAGCAATATAGTCATCAAATATTAAAACAATTTATTATTTGTTATCGTAATTTTTTTAGAAGATTTCAGTTTCATATATTTTATATTGGAATTTTGAATTGGATGATAGTTATATTTTCAATAAGTTGTTTGATTCACATCACAACAGTCAATGCCAATATGACCATTACGCCTGCTGGAATTGAAGGAGAACAGCAAAATGTTGATCAATCTATTATAGAAAAACAGAATCAAAAAAAAGCGGCATGGGTTGAGTTAAGTCACGGTGGCTCAATTGCAATCGGCGATAATATTAGAAATCCAGCAAAAACTAAAGGAAGTGATGCCTTGGCGATTATGTCGGGTGCAGAAGTGAATGGTATTGGATCAATTGCGATTGGTCATAATTCAAATGCAGGATATAAAGGACATCAAGTCGATTATGCAGTGGCTTTAGGTAAAAATACTCAAGTGAATGCTGCAGGGAGTATTGCTATAGGATATCGTTCCACAGTAAAAGACGTCGTTAAACATCCAGCATGGTTAACTCAAAATAAAGCAGTGAATTCCGTGGTGTCATTTGGTTCAGGAAAAGATGATCCTTATGCAACTCGACGTTTAATCAATATTGCGGATGGTTATCATGACCATGATGCTGTAACAGTAAGGCAAATAAAAGCTGTGATTGATAGCACACAAAAAAACTTGGGACAAAGTGCAACCATCGACAAAAATGGAGGATTAAGTTGGCAATCTAATATTCGTGACCATACGCAGTTGAATATTACAGATGCGATTCAAGCAGCAGTTGCTCATGTGACAAGTGTAAGTTCAAATTTAATGGTTAAAGCTGAATTAACAGCACATGGTGCGACAAATTATAGAATTAATATATCAGATACACCGTCATTTCATCGTTTAACTACAGGCGAAAGTCAATTAGATCACACAGGATTACATCTTAATCAGGGTCCAAGTGTACTCATTTCAGGGATTAATGCGGGTAATCAAAAAATTACACAACTCATGGATGGTCTCATTCAGATTGATTCAAAAGATGCTGTCAATGGAGGGCAGTTAGCCAAAATACAACAAGAATTAAATGCTCAATTACAGCTTAAACATCACCATCTTGAAGGTGTAAAAATTGACCTTGAGCAAGTTAAAAACCAGATCCAACAGGTTGAAAATCGGGCAGTACACTATGATAAAACGGCAACGGGTGAGATGAATCATCAACTGATTACTTTTGCAGGTCAGCAAGGTACACAGTTGAGCAATGTGGCAGACGGTAAAATTGCACTAGATTCAAAAGATGCTGTCAACGGGGGGCAACTGGCCAGTGTACGGCAAGATTTAAATGCTCAATTACAGCTTAAACATCACCATCTTGAAGGTGTGAAAATTGATCTTGATCAAGTTAAAAATCAGATTCAACAGGTTGAAAATCGGGCAGTACACTATGATAAAACGGCAACGGGTGAGATGAATCATCAACTGATTACTTTTGCAGGTCAGCAAGGTACACAGTTGAGCAATGTGGCAGACGGTAAAATTGCACTAGATTCAAAAGATGCCGTCAACGGGGGGCAACTGGCCAGTGTACGGCAAGATTTAAATGCTCAATTACAGCTTAAACATCACCATCTTGAAGGTGTGAAAATTGATCTTGATCAAGTTAAAAATCAGATTCAACAGGTTGAAAATCGGACAGTACACTATGATCAAACGGCAACGGGTGAGATGAATCATCAATTGATTAATTTTGCGGGTCAGCAAGGTACACAGTTGAGCAATGTGGCAGACGGTAAAATTGCGCTAGATTCAAAAGATGCCATTAACGGGGGACAAGTTTTTACGCTTGGTGATCAGTTACAAAAGCAAATTAATATCAATCGCGATGATATTAAGATACTTAAAGCAGATTTAAATCATGGTGGTATTGGCGTAATCACGCAAGATAAAAATACTACTGATATACGGGTGGCCAGTAGCACCGGAGGACAAAAAATTATAATGTCAGGTACTGACGGTAATCGATTGGTCACAGGCGTTGCCGATGGTAATATCGCCAAAGGTTCTAGCGATGTGGTAACAGCTAACCAGTTAAATATCAGCTATGAAGTCATGGCCAATGCTTTGGGGGGTGGGGCTAAATTTGAAAATGGTGTCGCGACTGCGCCACATTATCAGCTTGGTTATGGTGATCATCAACGTAGTGTCAATAATATCGGTGATGCGATTGCTGCATTAAATGATGAAGATGCCCGATTAAATCACAAAGTAAAGCACTTAGCTGATCAAATGAATCATGTCGTTAGATCAGCGCATCAATATATTAATGAAGTGGAAAAAAATAGCAAAGCTGCCATCGCTTCTGCCATCGCGATTGCATCATTGCCACAACCTGTTGAAAAAGGTAGTGCAATGTTGGCAGCAGGTACAGGAGTATGGCAGGGACAAATGGGGGTATCTATGGGCGCATCGGGTATGACAGAAGATAAAAAAATTGGTCGTAATTCGGTGAATTATATTTGGAAATTTGCCAGCACTACAGATAGTCAAGGGCATTGGGGAGGTGGTGCTTCTATTGGTATGCAATGGAAATGAGACGACATTGTTTTTGTATCAAAACTAAACAAAAACCTCAGTATTTTTAGTTGAATTTTATTCTGAAACTAAGTTAGCATAACAGTCATAAATACTGAATAGATATACCTTAATAATAATAAAGGCATACCAAGCATCACGCTTAGGCCTATATTGTATCTGTGCTATAAACGTTTTATGGGAGTAAAACATGGCTAAAAATTATTTAATGCGATTTGTAGGCATCCTTTTTCTGGTGTTAATCGTGGTGGGTATTATTATTCATAGCTTTACAACTGGAGAAGCTACTATTGTGTCATGGATTTGTGCAATCCCATTTATTTTGGCAAGTCCAATCTTGATTTCTGTAATTTTTGCAAAAAACTCAGAATTAGGATTGCCACAAAATAGTTAAACGGTTGTAGTGTAGAAGTTAAAGCTCATGTTCGCATGAGCTTTTTATTGTGTCTGTATATTTACAATTGATCTTGATGTTTGAACGGATTGATGTAGATGATACATATCGTGCTCTTACATAAAATATCAATTCGATCATATTGTATGCACAAGATAAAAAAGATAGAGATGACCTCTATCTTTTTAAAAAAGAACAATAGGTGTTGCAGGCGCAGTGGAACTAAAGCTAAAAGAAAGACTTAAAATCGTGATTAAAATCACTGAATATAAGAAAAATCGTTTTGCCCAAAGCTGGTCATTTTCAGCTTTAAAGCCAATCACAGCAATATAAATCCAATAAAAACATAAAGCATTTAAAATAATCAAATATATCCAGTTTGTATAACCGAGCACAAATAAACCATTCATGCAAAGTGTAAACAAAATGACATAAATCAGTGATTCAACTTTGGTACGCCATATTGAACGTGCAACAGGGAGAATTGGAACAGCAGCATTTTTATAATCATCAAAACGGTATATTGCAATCGCCCATGAATGAGGCATTTGCCATAACGCATAACCAAGGAAAATAATGAGGGCAGCCATGTCAAATTGGTTGGCTACAGCCGTATAACCAATCACAGGTGGGCTAGCACCAGAAATACTTCCAATCAGTGTTTGATGAATTGTCGTTCGTTTTGTCCAAAGGCTGTAAAAAACAACATAAACTACAAAACCAATGACAGCAAATAAAAAGGCATATGCATTGACTCCAAACCATAAGATATTGAATCCGATTAGACCTAAAACAAAGGCATAAGCCAATGCCACAGGTACCGTAACCGTTTTCTTGACCAAAGCACGGCTTTGAGTACGTTGCATTTTCTGATCAATGTCTTGATCAATAACATTATTGATGACACAACCAGATGCAACAACCAGCGTTGTTCCAATAAGCGTAATAAATAACAGGAGGAAATCTACAGAACCTTGGGCAGCTAATAAATAGCCACCCAAAGTGGTAACAAAGTTACCAAAGAGA
Source organism: Acinetobacter sp. SAAs474 (assembly GCF_032823475.1). NCBI lineage: Bacteria > Pseudomonadati > Pseudomonadota > Gammaproteobacteria > Moraxellales > Moraxellaceae > Acinetobacter > Acinetobacter sp. SAAs474. The sequence continues at coordinate 2,606,198 of NZ_CP127915.1, read as the reverse complement.
ATTCCTGGTTTTGTCAGGAATAAATACTTTTTCAGCATGACAACCAGTTTAGATCATCATATTGTTGTGTAAGTGATTCATAATCCATACAGAGCCAATCAAAAGAATGGCAATACATAACACAGTATAAATGAATGCAATCACATTCCAACGTTGTTCTGAAGAAGAGTTCATGTGCAAGAAGTAAACTAATTGAACAAGAACCTGTACAGCGGCTGTAATCGCAATTACTGCGACCAATACACCACGGCTAAATCCACCAGACATCACCATGCCAAAAGGAATCACGGTTAAAATAACGGAAAGAATAAAACCAACAGTGTACTGTTTAACATTACCGTGTGCTGCACCAGCTGAGTTGTGTTCATGACTACTCATTAGATAACTCCCAGTAAATAAACGACGCTGAATACACAGATCCAAACGATGTCAAGGAAGTGCCAGAACAAACTTAAACACGCAAGACGACGTGTATTTGGAAGTGTTAAGCCGTATTTTTTGATTTGGAACATCAATACCAGCATCCATACCAAACCAGAAGTCACGTGAATACCGTGAGTACCGACCAGTGTAAAGAATGCAGATAAGAATGCACTTTTGCTTGGACCATGGCCTTCATGAACAAGATGAGAAAACTCATAAAGTTCCATACCAATAAAGATTGCACCAAATACCCAAGTCACAGCCAACCAAGTTAATACTTTTGCAACATCTTTTTTATAGGCTGCAAGTACTGCAAAACCAAATGTAACAGAAGAAATTAATAGTGCAAATGTTTCAGTTAAAACGAAATCTAAAGATACGCCAAACAGATCTTTTGCACTTGGAGTGCCCACAGGGATGTGACTACTTAATACAGCGAAAGCGATGAAGAGTGTACCGAATAAAATCAAGTCACTCATCAAGTAAGTCCAGAAACCAAAGACGGTGATGTCAGTATCATCGTGATGATGATGCTCATCATGTCCATGGTTATCGTGATGAAGTACTTCAGCCATTGTCTTAGTCCTTCTTCAAATGTTTTTCAAGAAGCGCATAGCGTTCGTTTTCAATGCGAGCAACTTCAGCAGCAGGGACATAGTAATCAACTTTCTTGGTGAAAGAAGACACAATGAAACTGATGATCGCGCCGACAAAGCCAACTGCTACTAACCACCAAATGTGCCAGATTAATGCAAAGCCCATGACTGTAATAAACATGGCAATGACAAAACCAGCTGCACGGTTTGTTGGCATATGAATATCTTCATATGATGTTGGTTTTACGTATGCAATACCGTCTTGTTTATCATTCCAGAATGTATCAATACCATTGATTTTTGGAAGATGCGCAAAGTTATAGAACGGTGCAGGAGATGAGGTTGACCACTCAAGTACACGACCATCCCAAGGATCGCCTGTGTAATCCATATTGTCTTTACGTTGTAAGAAACCAACCACGATTTGCATGATGAAACATAAGATACCGAAAAGTACCAATACAGAACCAAATAATGCAATCGCTAAGTATGGATCCCATTCTGGGTTGTCATATGTATTCAAACGACGTGTCATACCCATGAAACCAAGGATATAAAGTGGCATGAATGCAAAATAGAAACCAAAGAACCAGAACCAGAATGCTGCTTTACCCCAAGCTTCGTTTAATCTCCAACCAAACATTTTTGGCCAGTAGAAAATAATACCTGCAAACATTGCAAATACTACACCACCAATAATGACGTTATGGAAGTGAGCGATGAGGAATAAAGAGTTGTGTACAAGGAAGTCCGCTGGTGGAACTGCCATTAATACACCTGTTAAACCACCGATACCAAAAGTCACAAGGAAGCCAAGTGTCCAAAGCATTGGTGTGGTATAGGTAATGCGACCTTTATACATGGTGAATAACCAAGAGAAGATCTTCACACCTGTTGGAATCGCAATAATCATGGTCATGATACCGAAGAACGCGTTAACGTTGGCACCAGCACCCATGGTAAAGAAGTGGTGAACCCATACAACAAAGGCAAGTACAGTAATTGCGATAGTTGCATAGACCATTGATTTATAACCAAACAATGTTTTTCGAGCAAAAGTTGAAACAACTTCAGAGAAAATACCAAATGCAGGTAAAATCAAGATATAAACTTCTGGGTGGCCCCATGTCCAAATCAAGTTTACATATAACATTGGGCTACCACCCATGTCATTTGTAAAGAAGTGGAAACCGAAATAACGGTCAAGAGACAGCATTGCAATTGTTGCAGTCAATACTGGGAAAGATGCAATAATCAACACAGCGGTACATAAAGATGTCCATGTGAAGATTGGCATATCCATCAGACCCATACCAGGTGCACGCATTTTAATGATGGTAACAAAGAAGTTCACACCAGTTAAAAGTGTACCTAGACCTGAAACTTGCAGTGCCCAAATATAGTAGTCAACACCTACGCCAGGAGAATATTCAATACCAGACAATGGTGGATAAGCCATCCAACCTGTTGCTGCGAACTCGCCAAGTGCAAGTGATACCATCATTAAACCTGCAGCACCGGCAAATAACCAGAAACTTAAAGAGTTTAATAATGGGAATGCAACGTCACGTGCACCAATTTGTAACGGTACAGAGATGTTCATTAAACCAACGACAAGACCCATCGCTACGAAGAAGATCATAATCACACCATGTGCGGTGAAAATCTGATCGTAGTGTTCAGGGTGTAGATAGCCTTCGCCGCCACCTTTGGCAAGGAACAGCTGAAGACGCATCATGATTGCATCGGCAAAACCACGTAACAACATGATAATGGATACAATGATATACATGATACCAATTTTTTTATGGTCTACAGATGTGAACCATTCGTTCCACAAGTAGCCCCATTTTTTGAAATAGGTAATACCTGCAAAAACTGCAATACCACCTAAGATCATTAATGCAACTGTAACCAGCACGATTGGATCGTGAGGAATTGCATCTGGACCTAACTTACCTAATAAGCTCATGTCTTATTCCCCTTGAGAAGCAGTTGCATGCTCAACATTTACATGTGCTTCTGATGCAGAAGCATCATGAGCGACTGCTGAAGCTGAGTGATCAGCACCATGATAGTTTGCCATGTATTTGTTAATGACTGATTCAAACAAGCCTTTTTCTACAGAAGAGAAATACATAACTGGAGCAGGCTTAGTTGGATAAGGCTTCATTGCTTCAGCAGCAGCTTTTTCTTCAGGAGTTTTTGCATTTGCGATAAGCGTTTCAATTTGATACTTAGAACGGTTACCGTCACGTAAGGTTGCAAATTCAGCCTGATCTAAAATAGGTTTTTGAATTGCATGCGGGTTAATGGTCGTACCTTTACCTGCTTTAATTGCATCTACCCATTCAGTAAATTGAGCATCTGTCACAGAGTATGCGCGGAAACGCATTTGTGAGAAGCCATAACCTGAATAGTTAGAAGAAAAACCGCGATAACCTTCAATAGGACTTGTTTCATTTGCCATGAAGTTTAAGTGGGTTTGCATACCAGCCATTGCATAAATCTGACCACTTAACGCCGGAATGAAGAACGAGTTCATTGTGAAGTTAGAAGTCAAACGAAGGCTAACCGGAGTTTTCTCTGGGAAACGCAATTCGTTTACAGTTGCAATATTTTGTTCTGGATAAATGAACACCCATTTAAATTGTTCAGCAATGACTTGAACAGTTAAAGGCGCTTTATCTGATTCAAGCGGGCGGTATGGGTCATACTTGTGGGAACCCCACCAAGTTAACCAAGCTAAAATACCAATAATAATGACTGGGATGCCCCATACTACAACTTCAATTGCAGTAGAGTGTGCCCAAGTAGGTTTATAGTCTGCATCTTTATTCGACGCGCGATATTTCCAACCAAACCACAGTGCCATAAGAATTGATGGAATAACCACCAATAGCATCAAGTAGATTGCGGTCATCATTAAGTTTGATTGACCTTCAGCTACTGGACCTTTTGAGTTTAGAAGTACTAAATCACCACCACACCCAGTTAAGAGTGCAGCAAGCGTAGATAAAGACAATACAGCTAAAATCGTTTGTCTCATTTTACAACCTCGGTGAAGAGTCCCATTCCCTAATTTTTAAATATGGGATAGCGATTAAAGTGTCGCATGATTGAGAATTACTCTCTTAAAGTAAATTATTCCCAATCATGAGGCACCGCTACGTTGTAGCGCATTATGCCTTATATCGTCAAACTAAGCTATATGTAAACTCGCTTTAAACAGTTGTAATAGAAACTAATTTTATTGCTGTAAAAATCATTTTTTTAATCAAATTTTATTTGAATATCAAGGTAGTGTGGGCATCAAGGGAAATATTCCCTTGATGATATTGCTGGAAGATTATTTTTTAATAACAATCGTTTTTGCTAATTTATCGTGCAGTGTTTGACGTTTTTTACTAATAGCGAAGACAAAATCAAAGAAGGTGATAAAGGGAAAAAGTAACACATTAAGAAAAATAAACACAATTGAGCGTAGAGTAAAAGCTCTAAAAAGTGTGGTTGGTTGCTGACTTTCAGCATCCACAATTTGTATTTTGAGTAAGCGTTTGCCAATACTCTGTCCCGATTTCACAATCAGCATTGCTTGTACAATTAACATGATGAAAATGTATAAGCCAGCCGCTTGCCATGCTTCCATAGGAATAAGTTGGAAAACTTGATGTTGTAATTGCGTAGCTTGATCTGCTGTTGTTGCTGATTGCATACGTTGTTGTAAGGCCACCAATTGTGGAATTTGATCTGCTTTAAAAAATAAAGACATGATCATCAACGCAGGAATCCAAAGTAATAAATCAATTACCTTGGCAAAAAAACGGCTGGTAATGGATGCCAGTGTGGTCTGTGCATTATTTTTGGATTGTGATGGCGTAGTGGTCTGAGTACTTTGATGGGTTGGTGCATTTTGCACTGTAGGTGCAGTCGCAACAGGCGCAGTAAAGCCTTCAGGTTGATAAATAAATTTACCTTGGGTAAGTTCGCCTAAAGCTTTCCACTCAGTCATACCTTGATGCCATACTAAATCTGTCAGTAATACCTGCTGGCTTGCCAGCATTTGATTGAGTTGATCGAGTGTATATGGGCCAGCCTGTTGGTTATTGCGTGCCAAGTAAATCTGCATAAATATAAAATCTCAAAGTCAAAAATAAAAAAATGCTGAATAGCGCTCGAGCTTTAAATACGTGATGATATAGAATCTCAAGCCAATTTAACTGCCCAGTTTTGCATGCATTTTTTACACCATTAGCTGTTGATTTAACCTGATTTCAAAACACAGTGCAATAAAGTTGGCAGACCTTTTTGTGATTGAGGTGAAAACTTAATTTAAATCGTCAAGTTTTTGATGCTGTTAAAGCACTATAGATGGGGCTTATCGCTATCAATAAAGCAAATATTAGCATGATGGTAAGCATACAGTGTGATTAGATCTGATCACGATGATTCATGCATTAAAAGCAATATTGAGTCAAAAGGAAAAAAGAGGTGATTGTGATAGATTAATCATCAAGATCGCTTACAGCATAAGATCGGTGCAAGACCTACACTATAGATGATCGAGAGACTGGTTAGTCAGCTTGACCATGATCGCTATTGATGATCTATAGATTAAAAAGCTGTGTTTGCGACAGGGCAAAACACAGCAGGACAAAATGGCATCAGTTGCTGATTGACAGCAACTGAGCCGATCTGGATTAGATTTCTTCTTCAGCCAAGAAGAACCAAGTATCAAGAACAGAGTCAGGATTAAGTGATACAGATTCAATCCCTTGCTCCATTAACCAGCGCGCAAGATCTGGATGGTCAGAAGGGCCTTGACCACAAATACCGATATATTTGTTGGCTTTACGGCAGGCTTGGATTGCCATAGACAATAACACTTTAACTGCTGCATCACGTTCATCAAACAAGTGCGAAACAATACCAGAATCACGGTCTAGACCGAGTGTTAATTGCGTTAAGTCATTAGAGCCAATCGAGAAACCATCGAAGTGTTCAAGGAATTGTTCAGCCAATAATGCATTGGTTGGCAATTCACACATCATGATGACTTTAAGGCCATTTTCACCACGTTTTAAACCATTGAGTGCTAAAAGTTCAATGACGCGTTTTGCTTCAGCCACAGTACGGACAAATGGAATCATGATTTGGACATTGGTGAGGCCCATTTCATCACGTACTTTTTTCAATGCACGGCATTCTAATTCGAAGCAGTCACGGAAATTGTCAGAAACATAACGACTCGCACCACGGAAGCCCAACATTGGGTTTTCTTCTTCAGGTTCGTATAATTTACCACCGATAAGATTGGCATATTCGTTTGATTTAAAATCAGACATACGCACAATCACTGGTTTGTCAGCAAATGCAGCCGCCAGTGTAGAAATCCCTTCAACCAGTTTTTCTACATAGAATTCGATTGGCGAACTATAACCTGCAGTACGTGCTAATACGGCTGCACGTGTTTCGCGTGGTAAGCTGTCAATATTCAACAATGCTTTAGGATGTACACCAATCATACGGTTGATGATAAACTCTAAACGTGCAAGGCCAATCCCTTCATTTGGAATTTGTGCAAAGTCAAAGGCACGGTCTGGGTTACCGACGTTCATCATGATTTTGAACGGTAGTTTAGGCATAGATTCAATAGAGTTCTTCTGGATTTCAAAATCCAAAGCACCTTCATAAATAAAGCCTGTATCACCTTCAGCACACGATACCGTAACATCTTGGCCATCCACCAAGATCTCAGTCGCATTACCACAGCCGACAATCGCTGGAACACCAAGCTCACGTGCAATAATTGCAGCATGACAAGTACGACCACCACGGTTAGTCACAATTGCCGCAGCACGTTTCATGACAGGTTCCCAATCTGGATCGGTCATATCTGAAACCAGAACGTCACCTTCTTGTACTTTATCCATTTCTTTGATTGAAGTTACAATACGGACTTTACCAGAACCAATACGTTGACCAATTGAACGGCCTTCGCAAATAACAGTACCTTTTTGTTTTAAAAGGTAGCGTTCCATTGTGCCAACATTTTCACGACTTTTTACGGTTTCAGGGCGTGCTTGAACAATATAGATTTGACCATCATCACCGTCTTTTGCCCACTCGATGTCCATTGGTGCACCGTAGTGTTCTTCAATAATTAAGGCCTGTTTTGCTAATTCTTGAAGTTCATGATCATTCAAGGCAAATTGTTGACGATCTGCTTTTTCAACATCAACCACCACAACAGATTTACCTGCAGCGCCTTCTTCACCGTAAATCATTTTTTTGTGCTTAGAGCCAAGATTACGACGTAATACGGCATGTTTACCATTTTTGAGTAATGGTTTAGAAATATAAAATTCGTCAGGGTTAACCGCACCTTGAACGACCATTTCACCTAAACCATAAGATGCAGTAATAAATACAGCATCACGGAAACCAGACTCGGTGTCTAAGGTAAACATTACACCAGCAGCGCCTGTTTCAGAGCGAACCATACGTTGTACACCAGCCGATAATGCGACAACATCATGGGCAAAGTTTTGGTGAACACGGTAAGAAATTGCACGGTCATTATATAAAGATGCAAATACTTCTTTAATTGCAATCAGAATATTATCAATACCACGAATATTTAAGAACGTTTCTTGCTGGCCTGCAAAAGATGCATCCGGTAAGTCTTCAGCTGTTGCTGAAGAACGTACAGCAACTGCAATGTCCGGATTACCATGCGATAAATCTTCAAAGGCAGTGCGAATTTCTTGTTCTAATTCTGCTGTCAGAGGAGTATCTACAATCCATTGACGAATTTTTGCGCCAGTTTCTGCAAGAGCATTAACATCATCTACATTGAGTGCTGCCAGTTCTGCATTGATTTTAGCGTTTAGTCCACTTTGCTCGAGGAATTCACGATATGCAGCCGCTGTTGTCGCAAAGCCACCCGGTACAGACACACCAGCATTTGATAAGTGACTGATCATTTCACCTAGTGATGAGTTTTTCCCACCGACAAGTTCAACATCATGTTTCCCTAATTTTTCCAGACCAATTACGCGCGCTTCCAAAGTTGTTACTCCACTTATGCAGTATGAATCACTATTTCCGTGTGACATTATATATCAAAAACCGCCAGTCTTGTATTTTACTGGGCGATGGACATGACACACGTGTAAGATGCGTTTACTATAAAGATTATACAGTGCTAAGACAAATGTTTAGGGGAGAATTTTAATGCCAGATGGTAAACAATTTAAGCGAAGTGTGTTTTTTATTTCAGATGGGACTGCAATTACCGCTGAAACCCTTGGTCATTCACTGTTAGCACAGTTTCCTAATGTTGATTTTGATATCCATATTATTCCTTATATCAGTTCAGAAGAAGCGGCAATGTCTGTGGTCAGTGAAATCAATATTCGCGCACAACAAGACGGACAAAAACCTTTGGTCTTTGATACATTGGTAGATCCTTATGTACGCGAAATTATTAACACGGCAAATGCTATAAATCTTGATGTTTTTGAGGGGCTTATTGGTAAATTATCTGATGAGCTTGGGGTTGCGCCTACAACTTTAGTCGGTCAGACTCATGCGGTGACCGATTCGGAATCTTATAAAGCGCGTATTGATGCGGTACATTTTGCGTTAGATAATGATGATGGTGCACGGACACGTCATTATGATAAAGCGGATTTAATTTTAATTGGGGTGTCGCGTTCAGGTAAAACACCCACCTCAATTTATCTATCTTTACAGTTTGGTATTCGAGTTGCCAATTATCCGTTAACCGAAGAAGATTTGGACGACAATTGCCTGCCTGCTGTACTACGCCCACATAAACAGAAGCTTTTTGGGCTTATGATTGATGCTGAACGTCTTGTTGCCATTCGTACTGAACGTAAAGCGGGTAGCCGTTATGCAAGTTTTTCACAATGCCAAATGGAGCTTCGTGCCATTGAAGGTATTTTTATTTCTGAAGGAATTAAATATTTAAATGTGTCTGAAATGTCGATTGAGGAAATTTCCACACGTGTGATTCAAATGACAGGATTAAAACGTCGTATTAGTTAAGCCATCGGCTGACCTAACCAAGTATGCGGATATGTATGCTTGGTTTATTGTCTTTTTCTGGGATGTTATAAAAAAATACTATTAAATATAGAAATATATATGTCTTATTTTTGATCATGTTCTGTATCAAGTGCTGATCTTATAGTCATGATCTAAATATGATAAAAGGCTCACCTTAAAGATGAGCCTGGTTTGATTTGTTGCGTAGCAACTCGGTATATCGTTATAAAATAGGGAGATTAAAGCACTAACTTATATAAGTTGTTTAATCCTTTATAAAACGATTTACCATCTAAATTAAAATTAAATTTTTCACCAGATTCAACTTGGATTTGCTTACAAACTTCCACCCATGTTGGACCCGATAAAGAGTTTTGTTTCCGTTTCAAAGGAACAATTTTTACACGAATTTGTTCCCCGTTTACTGCTTTGGCAATCATCCAGCCATTTGAGATATGCATATTCATTTACTCATATTTGAGCTCATGTAAAATTAGAAATCATTCAATATTTAAAAATCAGCAAAGGTTGTTAGTTCTGATATCAAAAGAGGCTCACGCCTACAATTCAAATTACAATTTTACATTTACAGTGTTTAAAAATAATTAAAAATTCACAATTATGGTGAATTTTAGCGTTTTTAGATCGTTATACGAAGCGTATGAGGTTGGGTATTTGTGGTTGAGACTGAATCAAATATTCCAATATTTTCTTAAAATGGAATAGATCATCGTGGTTTACAGCCGAAACAATTTCATTTCATTTAGCAATTTGATCTGAAGCCATAGTAACAGATAAATGCAAATAAACCTAATCGATCGTAATCAGCAACAATAAATCGATAGAAAATGAGGGTATAGCATGACAGTGTTAAATAGGATGATTTAAGACATCATCTTGTTGATCAAAATAACACATCAATGGCTTTGTTGTTATGATTGTTTTAGTGGGTTTTCACCTTAACTATATCATTGTCGGCAGTCTATTTAATCTAAAATAAGCCAACACTAAGTCAATCATTGCTATTATACAATGATTGACTTAAAGCGGTATCGCTGGATCAAGTGAATGTCATGTTGATGGCATCGCTTGATGATTGTCGGCAAAAATTAATGATGCTTAATATCCATCAGATATTGGAAATTTGCCAAACGCTTTTCAGTATCGTAAATATCACATGTAAAAATAAATTCATCGACTGCGTAACGTGTCAATAATTGTTCTAGTCCGGCTTGTACTGTGTTTTGACTGCCAATTTGTGCCATAGCATAAAAATTATTGACGGCCATTTTTTCTGCAGAACTCCATAAATCTGCCATATTTTCCACAGGTGGTTTTAATTTTAAGCTTTGTCCACGTAGTAACCCCAAGACACGTTGATAGGCACTGGTGGCTAAATAATGTGCTTCTTGGTCAGTTTCCGCCACCACGGTAGGTACTCCCATGGAAACATAAGGACGATCTAAATATTCAGATGCTTGGAAGTTATCTCGGTATAGCTGGATAGCCTGATCTAACATGCGTGGTGCAAAATGTGATGCAAACGCATACGGTAATCCTAAGCGAGCGGCCAATTGTGCACTAAATAAGCTTGATCCGAGTAACCATACTGGAACATGCGTCCCTTGGCCTGGTGTAGCAATAATCGTTTGATTTGGCTTTGCTTCTTGAAAATAACTTAAAATTTCTAATACGTCTTGTGGAAACTGATCTTCTGTTTCTTGACGCCCTCGGCGTAGAGCACGCATGGTCAACTGATCGGTACCGGGTGCACGGCCAAGACCCAGTTCAACACGTTGAGGATATAATGTTGCTAAGGTTCCAAACTGTTCTGCCACAACCAATGGCGCATGATTAGGCAGCATAATGCCACCTGAACCCACTTTTAGGGATTGCGTATTGGCCAATAAATAGCCTAATAAAACTGCTGTAGCGGAACTGGCAATACCATCCATATTATGATGTTCGGCCAACCAAAGCCGGGTATAATTTAATTTTTCAGCCAGTTGAGCCAGTTCTAGACTGTGTTTGAGTGAGAATTCAGCATCTTTATCTGCTCTGATTGGGGCAAGTTCAAGAATGGAAAAGGCTGTATCTGATAATTTTGGCATAACATACTCAAAGATAATCTTTTCTACAGCATACGATGATCTGGATGTTTTGTATATCGAAAAAATACGATATAAACAATTCATATGATTTATCATAATCGACTTTAAGCTGAAGATCAGCTGATTTCATTAATCCGATCAGCAATACAGCAGCAAAATGCTGCTGTAAATAAATAATGAAAAAGTGCCTTTATGATAGCTAGAGCTAGAGGTAACTATAGATAATCTTAGATATTTTAACTGCGATCATAAAATAAAATTTTGATTGATTTCAAATTAGATCAGATACAAATATCTTATTTGTTCGTTGCGATTAATCATCAGCATTGATGATTGATCAAAGATTTAGAGTAGACAGTGTATGACATCATATCTTTATAGTGCTAACAATGATCAATCGCCTGTATGCTTAGCGATAGTGACGATGTTTATATTTTCTTGGTTTAGATGAACTTGACTTATCTTTGGAAATTTTATTTCCTAATGCCGCACCACCTGCTGCACCGAGTGCTGAACCAATATAACCACCACTGGTTCCACCCATATTTTGACCAACGGCATAACCTGCACCACCGCCAATCGCACCACCAATTGCAGATTCAGTTCGGTTTCTACGATCACTTGCCACCGCACCACCTGCTGCACCTCCTAATGCAGCTCCGATCGTTGCGCCAGTATTTCCAGCCATATTTTTACCTAAGGCAGTACCCGCTACACTACCCAGTGCACTGGCAGCAGCCACACGTGTGGTATTATCTGCATATAAATGGGCACTGAACATGCTAGAGAGTATTGCAGTACTGAATAATAAAGATTTAAGTTTCATTAAATGGACTCCATGTCACAAGGTGACGATATTACATAAAAACAATGTGGGCACTTTAACAAGCAAAGCGGCTGGAAATATGAAGCAAGGGGGGGGACTTGTGTTTCTGAACGTATTTTTATGTAATATTGTGTAAATATTGTTTTTTTATATAAATAAAGCAAACTTTAAGGTGAAATTGTGAATTATCTAGCATAATTATCTATAGTCATAGACTGCTGTTTATCCGCATATGGAATGACATCATTGAACTGCTTGGATATAGCGAATAAATATGTCTTTTAATCATGATAATCGGTAAACTATGGCGAGTTTTTGATTTTGCTTTAAATACTAAGGCGGTAGACATGTAAGATGTCAACCATATTGCGGGGGTAAATAGACAGCGACGTAAAATGGAGATGATGGCCTAGCCAGACTTAATTTAATGACAATGTTTGATGCATGGTTATTTGGATTTTGTCATTTTATGCTGAATGTCAATCCGTAGCGCATGGATATTTTTACAACAATGAGCGTAGCAGTGTTCATTAAGCTTGATGTCAAATCAACCGTTATGGCATTGTAGCGACAATATGATGGGCATGTAAATTTATTCTCATGATTGACCCGCCTTAGTCAGGCCTATGCATAAGAGATATTTTATACCATGAAAGAATCGTTACGTTTACGATTAGATCAGCTTTCTGACCGTCATGAAGAATTAACCGCATTATTGGCAGATGTAGAAGTCATTTCCGATAATAAGCGCTTTCGTCAACTTTCTCGCGAACATAATGATTTAACAGAAATTACTGAAGTTTGGAACAAATACAGACAAGCAGAAGAAGATATTGTCACTGCTGAAGCAATGTTGACAGATCCTGATTTTAAAGAAATGGCGCAGGATGAAATTCAGCAAAATAAAGCATTGATTACTCAATTGGAGTCCGATCTTAATATTTTAATGATTCCTAAGGATCCAAACGATGCGAACTCTGCTTATTTGGAAATCCGTGCAGGAACTGGCGGTGACGAGGCCGCTATTTTTGCTGGCGATTTATTCCGAATGTACAGTAAATATGCAGAGTCTCAGGGGTGGCGTATTGAGATTTTGTCAGAAAATGAAGGTGAGCATGGTGGTTATAAGGAAGTCATTTCTTTAGTGAATGGCGATGGTGTATATGGTCGTTTAAAATTTGAAAGTGGTGCACATCGTGTACAGCGTGTTCCTGCAACAGAATCACAGGGCCGTGTACATACGTCTGCATGTACGGTGGCGATTTTACCTGAAATTGATGTCGATACCACGGTGGATATTAATCCATCTGATTTGCGAATAGATACCTATCGTGCCTCAGGTGCTGGTGGTCAGCACATTAACAAAACCGACTCTGCAGTTCGTATTACCCATTTGCCTACAGGTACTGTGGTTGAATGTCAGGATGAGCGTTCACAGCATAAAAATAAAGCCAAAGCCATGGCATTACTTGCTTCACGTTTGGAAAATGCAAAACGTGCAGCAGCAGATGCAGCAACCTCTGAAATGCGTCGTGATTTAGTGGGATCTGGTGATCGTTCAGAACGTATTCGTACCTACAACTATCCGCAAGGTCGTATGACTGATCATCGTATTAATTTGACTTTATATAAATTAGATGCCGTGATGGAAGGTGATTTAACTGAATTGTTAGATAGTTTGCATCGTGAATATCAGGCGGATCAGTTGGCATTATTAGCACAGCAAAATGGTGGTTAATGAATATTGCTCAAGCATTGTCGTTACGTGGTGAGATTGATAGTTATGAACGGCAAGAAGCGATTTGGTTACTTGAACATCTGTTGCAGCAAACTGCTTTAGCATTTAAATATGATCATGTTCGGGAACTGAGTGTCCAGCAGCAACAGGATTATTTAAATGCACTGCAGCGTTTAGATGGGGGCGAGCCTTTGGCTTATATTATCGGCTCTCAACCCTTTTGGACTTTAGATTTAAAAGTGACATCAGATACCTTAGTACCACGACCAGATACTGAGATTTTGGTGCAAACTGTACTGGATTTGTCATTACATTCGCATGCGGATGTATTGGATTTAGGCACAGGAACAGGTGCAATCGCCTTAGCCTTAGCATCTGAACGGCCAGATTGGCAATTCATTGCTACTGATGTCTATTTACCAACTTTACAGGTTGCACAGCATAATGCTCAGCAGCATGCACTGACGCAAGTACAATTTAAATTGGGAAGCTGGTTTGAGGCTTTAGCCAACGATTCTCAGCATCGATTTGATTTGATTGTGTCTAATCCACCGTATATCGATGCAGCAGATCAGCATATGCCATCATTAGCCACCGAGCCACAACGTGCTTTGGTTGCAGCAAAGCAGGGTTTAGCGGATTTAGAATTGATTATTGATCAAGCGCAATATTGGTTAAAACACAAGGCGTGGTTGGTTGTTGAGCATGGTTATGATCAGGCTCAAGCCGTACAGCAACAATTTAAGTCGGCAGGTTATCAACATATACGTACCATTAAAGACTATGGTGGTAATGATCGTGTTAGCCTTGGACAATGGATCGGTTGATTTTTCGATAGAGCTCTGAACAAGAGATTCGTGATTGATTCAGTAATTGATTTAGAAATAAAGTGCCAATAAGCGGCACTTTATTTTTTTAACGCGATAGTCAATAGACTTAATCTTGAGAAGCTCTATAAGCACCAGGACTAACGCCTGTCCATTTTTTAAATGCGCGGTGAAAGGCGCTGACATCATGAAAACATAAGATATCGCTAATCTGTTGTAATGAATCATCACTGCGTGTGAGTAATTCTATTGCGGTATCACGACGAATATCATTTTTAAGCTGCTGATAGCTTGTGGATTCATTTTTTAAACGCCGTTGAATCGTTGCTTCTGACATATGTAATTGTTGCGCAAGTTCATATAACTCTGGCCACTCAGATGGGCGATGTTGACTGAGATATTTACGAATTTGTTGATTTAGGGCATAGGGATTACGAAAACGGACCAATAAATTATCGGGTGTTTGACGAATAAATTGATACCACGATGTTTGATTTTGCTTAATTTTAAGCTTTAAATAATGGACATCGAATTGGATGTAATTTTCATCTGCTTCATATTGAATATTTTCACAAAAGCGCACTTTATAATCATGATCATCCTCTGGTGCGGTACATTTTAGTTGAATCTTTTGAATTAATAATCGTTGTCCAGTGAGCCAGCACATTAAACTATGAATCAGCATTAAGTAAGTGGCATAACTAAACATTCTTTTGGTGGCTTTTAAATCTTGAATGACAATAAAAGCATAATTTTCTTGTTGAAAAACCTTGCCTGAAAAATCATCTAAAATAAGATTTAAAAATTGCACAATATATTCAAGCGCTTGATTTAAATTATCCATATACAATACTGCTTTAGACAGCAATTGATAACTTCCTCGACGCATGGCATGACTGTCCATACCAAAAAATTCATCGTTCATCGTGTTGGCAAGTGTTACCCAAAGTGCAGCATATTGAGATATGGAGACGCGTGCTTTAGCGGATAGTAGTAGTTCGGGTTGAATGCCAGATTGAATTAATAAATCATCACGCTGATAACCTTGCTGACAGGCACAAATGAGTGCTTCTTGCACCAAAGTGATTGAAATGGTTCCTTTTAGGTAATCTAAATCGAGCAAATCCATATGGCATGATCTTATAAATAGTATGGGATTAAACGGTAAAGTGGCTAAATACATCATTTAGAATGCTTGATTTGGAAATTGTACTCAAGATGATCTGTGATTAATCTTCATCTTAAGTCGCATTTTCATTTTAATGTATAAGGACAATACCATGAAAATTCAAGGCAAAGTATTTGTGGTGACGGGAGGTGCATCAGGTCTTGGTGCAGCTACGGCACAATATTTGGTAGATCAGCATGCCCAAGTCATTATCGTTGATATGAATCAGGCATTGGGTCAAGCCTTACAACAACAGTTGGGTGAGCAGGCGGAGTTTGTTGCACTTGATGTCACTGATGAACAGGCGGTTGCCGCATTTTTTAGCCATGTAGAACAGCGTTATGGTCAACTGAATGGTTTGGTGAATTGTGCGGGTATAGCACCATCAGCCAAAGTTCTTGGACGTGATGGTGTACATGACTTGGCACTCTTTGAAAAGGTTATGAAAATCAATGTTACTGGTACATTGAATATGTTGCGTTTTGCAGCCAGTCTCATGGCAAAATATCAATTGATGGCTGATGAAGAAGAGCGTGGGGTTATTGTAAATACCGCTTCTATTGCTGCATTTGATGGGCAAATTGGCCAAGCAGCGTATGCTGCATCTAAGGGTGCGATTGTTGCCATGACTTTACCACTAGCACGTGAATTAGCGCGTGAAAAAATTAGAGTCATGACCATTGCGCCCGGCATTATGGAAACTCCGATGCTACAGGCCATGCCACAACATGTACAAGATGCTTTGGGAGAGATGGTACCTTTTCCTAAACGGTTAGCTAAACCGCAAGAGTTTGCACATTTGGTCGGTCATATTGTTGAAAATGCCTATTTAAATGGTGAAGTCATTCGTTTAGATGGTGCAATCCGTATGCAAGCCAAATAATCACGCTAGCAATTTATCTACCCGCTCAATCATGGATATGAAAATTTACTTTATATCTTGATTATACAGTTAGTTAATTTGAATATTGATTGAATTTTCACCAGTATATTGCTTGTAATGGATGAGCTCAAAAAATAAGGACGAGCCATGATTTTAAATGAACAACAAAAAATGGTACAGGAGATGATGCGTGAATATGCGCAACATCAACTTAAACCTACTGCCGCAGCACGTGATAAAACGGCACAGTTTCCTGCACAGCAGCTACAAGAGTTGGGCCAATTGGGTGCATTGGGAATGACCGTTGCTGAAGAATGGGGTGGTGCGGCACTGGATTATGTTTCCTTGGTGTTGGCGCTAGAGGAAATTGCTGCAGGTGATGGTGCAATTTCAACCATTGTTAGTGTACAGAATTCATTGCCTTGTGGCATTTTACAATCTTATGGCACAGTACAACAAAAACAACAGTACTTAACCAAATTGGCTACAGGAGAGTGGTTGGGGTGTTTTTGTTTAACTGAACCTCAAACGGGATCAGATGCAAGTGCAATTACATGCAAAGCGACTAAAGAGGGTGATGAGTGGGTACTCAATGGTACTAAACAGTTTATTACCACAGGTAAGTACGCTCAAATTGCTTTAGTACTTGCCGTGACAGATAAGGCTGCAGGTAAAAAAGGGATTTCATGTTTTTTGGTGCCGACAGATAATCCTGGCTATGTGGTCGCAGGGCTGGAAGACAAAATGGGACAACATTGCTCAGATACCGCCACCATTATCTTGGACAATTGTCGTATTCCAGCAGATCATTTACTGGGGAAAATCGGTGAAGGCTATAAAATTGCCTTATCTAATCTGGCCTCAGGACGAATTGGTATTGCTGCACAATCTTTAGGTATGGCACGTGCTGCATTAGATGCAGCGGTAGCATATGCAAATCAACGTCAAGCTTTTGGTGTAGAGCTGGTGCAGCATCAGGCAATTGCATTTCGTTTGGCTGATATGGCCACCCAAATTGAAGCGGCACGACAATTAACCTTACATGCGGCCAGTTTAAAAGATGCGGGCTTACCTTGTTTAAAAGAAGCATCTATGGCAAAACTCTTTGCTTCTACCATGGCAGAGCGCGTCTGTTCTGATGCGATTCAAATTCATGGTGGTTATGGTTATGTTGCTGATTTCCCTGTAGAGCGTATTTATCGAGATGTGCGGGTCAGTCAAATTTATGAAGGTACTTCAGATATTCAACGTTTGGTCATCGCAAGAGAGGTGTGTCAAGTTTAAACACTTTAAAGCAAATGCTGCTGTTCAAATACGGATATGCAATTGAGGTATTTGGAAATTGTGTCTGAGGTTTCAATATGATTATCTCAGTACAGAATCTCAGTACAGAAGCAGTTTCAAGCAATACTCCGATGAGTGATCGGCACATTGATGATGTCATAACAAAAATACAGATGGATATACAAAATCATTGGATGATTTTGTGAAAAAAGGATAGAGGTATTAAAATGAAAACTTTAGCACAGGCATATCAGGAATTTGATTTTGATCAAGTTGTTGCTGAACAATTGATCGGTTCAGTTAATCATATTAACGCTTATGTAGAGTGCTGTGAGCGTTATGTTGGTCAGCAACGTACTGCTTTAATTTGGCAAGGAAAAAATGCAGTATCTGAACAATGGACTTTTGAGCAATTGGCACAGGCTTCAGGCCAAATGGCTAATTATCTGCAACACATCGGTATTCAGGCAGGTGATTGTATTGCAGGATTATTGCCCCGTACGCCAGAGTTGTTAATTACGATTTTAGCAACATGGCGCATTGGTGCAGTTTATCAGCCTTTGTTTACGGCCTTTGAGTCCAAAGCCATAGAACATCGTATTGATAGTGCACAAACAAAGTTGATTGTGACCAATCAAGAACAGCGTAGTAAATTGAATGGGATTAAGATTCCCCATATTTTAACCCTGCATCATCCAGAAACACCGCAGCAAGATCCAGATTTTTGGACAGTGCTTTCGACACAGTCCACTGAATTTTCACCGATAGCAAGAAGTTTTGATGATTATTTTTTAATGATGTTCACGTCAGGTACAACGGGTTTGGCGAAATCGGTTCCTGTTCCTCTTCGTGCAATGTTGGCATTTAAAGGGTATATGACCCATGCGGTCGGTTTACAGGCAGATGATTCTTTTTGGAATTTAGCTGATCCGGGTTGGGCGTATGGATTGTATTATGGCATTACTGGTCCATTAAGTTTAGGCCAGTCGATTATTATGGATGAACGTCCTTTTAGTGTTGATCACGCAATTGAAGTGATTAAAAAATATAAAGTCACTAACTTAACTGGGTCGCCGACTGCATTTCGGATGTTTTTTGGTTTTAAAGAAAAATTTGATGCCTCGATTAAAACACATTTACGTGTAGTCAGTAGTGCGGGTGAGCCACTGACACCTGAAGTGATTCATTGGTTTAAGCAAGATTTTGACGTCAATATCTATGATCAATATGGACAGACCGAGTTAGGCATGGTAATTGCCAATCACCATGGCTTAGATCATCATAAAAAAGTAGGTTCTGCAGGTTATGCAATACCGGGCCATCGTTTTGCCGTTTTAAATAAAGATCATCAAGAAGTCGAGCAAGGCGGTATCGGAATTTTATCTATTGACTGTTCACAATCACCATTGTTCTGGTTTCAGGGTTATGCTGGACATAATCGTAAATCCTTTGTCGGTCATTATTATTTAACAGGAGATACGGTAAAGTTAAATGAGTTGGGCGGTATTGATTTTATTGGGCGTGCTGATGATGTCATTACCACTTCTGGTTATCGCGTTGGTCCTTTTGATGTCGAGAGTACTTTGCTTGAATGCCCAGAAGTATTGGAATCTGCAGTAATTGGTAAACCAGATCCTGAGCGTACAGAGATTGTAAAAGCATTTGTGGTATTAAAACCACAATATCAGGCTTCTGAGCAATTGATGATACAACTTCAAAGCTATGTGCGTTCGCGCTTATCCAAACATGCCTATCCGAAAGAAATTGAATTTGTCGTACAATTGCCCAAAACATCAAGTGGTAAAATTCAACGTAATTTATTGAAGCAACAGGAAATTGCCAAAGCACAGCAGATTCAGGAGGTTAGCTAAATTTGGCCGATACAGTCGATATAGATGAAACAGTAAACCTTTGTTATTTATAGCAGGGGTTTTTTTTAGATATAAAGGTATGCCTCTATTCAAGCAAAATATCATTGATCATGATGATCATACTAAAAGCCATACACATTGCAGCTAAAGATAGGATGGATATTGCGATGTAGATAGGGAATTGTTAGTATCCATTTTTTGAGTGAGTTACGACAGTCGATCTATTGCAACGAATATCATTTTTATCAAGATCATGATGATATGGGGTTAGCGCCCTGATCTAACTCTAAATGCATTGGTTTTTTGTGTTGGCTGTCCTTTTCTTTATCGTAAATCATCACATGTGAGCCGCCGTTGTGAATCGTACCTTAGATATAGATTGGGAACTTAGTGATGCTGAAATGCAGCTTTATGCACGGCAAATTTTATTAGATGGCTGGGATATTGAAGCCCAAGAGCGTTTGAAATTAGCCAATGTGTTAATTGTGGGCTGTGGCGGAATTGGCTGTACAACTGCTGAACTTTTGGCACGTGCAGGTGTTGGTAAAATTACACTGATTGATGCAGATAGCATTGAAATGAGTAATTTACAGCGGCAAATAGCCTATCTACCACATGATATTGGCTTTTATAAAGCAGATGTTTTAGCACGACGATTACAGCAGATTAATCCCTATATACAAGTAGATCATTATACAGAAAAACTACAACAACATAATGCACACACACTTATAGCCAAACAGGATTTGGTTTTAGATGGTTGTGATAATTTTACTACGCGTTATTTGGTGAATAAAGTATGTAAACAAGCAGATGTTGCATTGATTAGTGCTTCAGCAATTGGTTTTCAGGGACAGTTATTTATGGTGGAAGGCACATCGGCTTGTTATGAATGTTTGTTTCCCCAAGAAGCACATGCCAATGAAAGTTTAAGATGTGCCGATTCTGGTGTATTGGCCACTACACCCAATGTCATGGCGAATTTACAGGCACATCATGCGCTTTTATATTTAGGTTTAGCGAAAATGCCATTAAGACAAAAAATTTTACTGTGGAACGGTCTCAATATGACACAGAAAATTTTAAGTTTTGATAAAGATTTAACATGTTCAATTTGCTCATAAAATAATTTTTAGTCCAGTAAAAAGTTATATTATTTATTTGTATAAATCAATTATCGACAGGTCATCATTTTTTGTTAAACTGTGGGCCAAGCAATTAATCAAAAGCAGATGATGAAAAATAATGTTTGGTTAGATGGATTTCGCTCAATACGCCGTATGGGTGAAACTGCTGTTGTCACTGCCAAAGCCGGCTTTAAATATGCGACTGAAAAACCGAGTCATGCTAAATTAATGCGTGAAACTTTTGAAGACTTGGGTTCAACATATATTAAGTTGGGGCAGTTTATTGCCAGTACACCTTCTTTATTTCCAAGAGAATTTGTTGAAGAGTTTCAAGGCTGTCTGGATCAAACACCAAAACTACCTTTTAGTGAAATTCAGGCGGTTTTGGCGCGTGAGTTTGCAGGTCGTTCTTTAGATGAAATTTTTGCTTTTATTGAAGAAGAGCCTTTAGCTTCGGCATCGATTGCTCAAGTGCATGCTGCTCAATTGGTCAGTGGCGAAGATGTGGTGATCAAGGTGCAAAAACCGGGTGTTGAAACGATTCTTTATACCGATTTAAATGTATTACATTGGGCCACTAAAGTTTTAGAAAAAGCAGTGCCAAAGGTTAAATTTGCTTCTTTAGCCGATATCGTAGAAGAAATTAAAACACGTATGGTGCGTGAAGTTGATTTTATTGAAGAAGCAAAAAACATTGATGATTTTACTCAATATTTAAATATTACACATAATCAGGCAGCTGTTGCGCCTAAAGTTTATCATCAATATTCTACCCGCCGTGTTTTGACCATGCAGCGTTTTTATGGTGTGCCATTGACCGATTTTGAGGTGGTCAAGCGTGTCGCGGCCGATCCATCACAAGTCTTAATTACCGCGATGAATACATGGTTTGGTAGTTTAATGATGTGTGAAAGTTTTCATGCCGATTTACATGCTGGTAACTTGATGTTACTCGAAGATGGCCGAGTTGGATTTATTGATTTTGGTATTGTGGGACAGCTTAAACCAGAAGTTTGGACTGCTGCGATGGCCTTTATTGATGCCATGCAAAAAACTGATTTTGCTGTTATGGCAGAAAACATGCTAAAAATGGGCATGACGGATGGTGAAGTCGATGTCAATGTGTTGGCCAAAGATTTAGAACGTTTATTTGGTGGGGTGCTACTGGCTGATCCGCAGCAAATGCTTTCTACTAATCCGGCTGATTTAAATGACATCATGCTGGATATGGTCGCAATGGGTGAGCGTCATGGTATTCGTTTCCCTCGAGATTTTGCTTTACTGTTTAAGCAAATGTTATATTTTGATCGTTTTATGCGTATTCTTGCACCTTATACGGATGTTTATGCCGATCAGCGCTTACAAATGCTACAAAGCATGGATTCTGAACTATTGTTAAAGCATGAGTAAAATTAAGCATGTTGCTGGTTTTTTTATTACATGATGATCTGCTTTAGAATTATGGTGAGGTTAAAAAGACAGCCTAGTTCAATCCAATGTTATGGTTTAACCATTACACTCTGTCATAGGGTTCTTTATTGAACTCTATGCCGATTGAAGATAAATTTACATTGAATACACCATCTTGATCAAGGTGATCATCTGATCAACAGGGGTATTAAAATGATGATAAATATGATCTGTTTAAAAAACATTCATCTATGAGTACGTTGCTGGACTTTGTATATAGCAAAGAAAAATATGAGTATGAACCAAGATAATTGATCACGAAATGAATGGAGCGCTAAATAATGGATGCCATCCTTGTTGAAGGGTTAAAAGTAGAGACTGTGGTGGGATGCTTTGAGTGGGAACGTCAAATTATTCAACCTTTAATGCTGGATCTGATTTTGTCGACCAATCTTGAACAAGCTGCCCATTCAGATTTGCTTGAAGATACGTTAAATTATGCAGAAATTTGTCAAATCTGTGCACAAGTGATTCAACAAGCTCAACCTAAACTGATTGAACATGCGGCAAAATTAGTCATTGATGCCTTGTTGACGACCTTTTCTGCCATTGAGTCAATTGTTATTACCATTCGTAAGCCTGCTATTCTTCCGCAAGCAAATTCTGTAGGAATTCGTCTTGAACGCCACCGAAACAATTTTCGCCTTAGCACTGGCGAGTAATTTTAAACCACAGCTTAATTTTGATCATGCCTATGTACAACTGCAATCTTTAGGTCAGGTATTTTTTTCAAAAATTTACTTAATTCCATGTCGTGATGGTGTCGGGGAAGATTATTGGAATTCTGCATGTTTACTGAAAAGTCAGCGTAGTGTGCTACAGATCATGTCTGATTTAAAAGATTTGGAGCAACGTTCTGGGCGTATCAGACCCTCACATAAAATCTCATTAGACATTGACTTGATTGCATGGGGCAAAGATTTAACCACGATGCAATTTAATCCGAAAAAACTGCCCTTGCCCTTAGATGTGCAAATTCCATTAAGTGAATTATGGTCACACCCTGATCTATCGCATCAGGCACATATTTATCCTGTGATCTCTTTTGAAGAGATGCTCTCTTTATCATCATAATGATATGTTAATCGCAATTTATGATCAGATTTAAAATAAGATCTCAAGCGACTAGACCAGCAATAATCGTAATATCACCGATGAACGGTTGATTCGGTTATTGTTTATCAGGATCATTTCAGCTAGAATTTAACTCTAATAATGATAAAATTTTAATGATGAAAACGATATTCTCTATATGTTGCCTAGGACTACTTCTATGTAGTCAGCTAAGTTTTGCAAAAAAACCAGCGCTTATTTTAAAAAATCCGTTGCCTGGTGTGTTATGTGATCAGTATATGTGTGTTAGTCGTCAAGAGGGGGTATCTAAAAGATTAACAGCAAAATATTTAGGTCAAAAGCAAGCGCAGAAAACGTTTTCTCAAGGTACCTTTGATACTTCAGCATTTACATTTGCAAATGGCGTCTATTGTGATATTAAAAAGCAGCAATGTTATGTCGATCGTTATACTGATAGTGCAATTGAACCTAAGACGACTCAGCAGCTATTTGGTCAATAATTTTTAATATTATTCCATCATTATTCGTGATTTTAGCGATCATAAAAAAATCAGTTCATCAGTGAAAATATATTGATTTTTTCTCGTATTTATCTGTGTATAGCAATAGATCCTGTCGATATTTACTTTTGTCCATTGTGATCTCAAAGGATTGGCTTTGATCTTTATTGAGCACAAGCCTCCCAGCAACAGTCAGTTGGGGTAAATAGGCGAGTGATGTAAACCATAAAACGTTGTGTTTTAGCCGATTTTATACTAAAAATAATTCTATTAATTCTTTTATAAATAATAACTTAATAAAAATATATCCACATTAGAAGTAGAGACTTTGATCTTATAAAGAATAGGAAATATTGCTTAATCCAGCCATAAGTTCTACTCGTTTTGTCTGAAACAAGATATTAGCTCAGTCTTTTCAGTTGTTTGCCCAAGCAGAATATATTCGCGATGACGACTTGCATCAAATCACGATAACATTTAGCCACCATCACGCCATGATTATTGTTGATGATATCAAAGTAGACAATATATCGAAATTAGCAAAAGGCGTAATTGAGCAATAGGGTAATCATATTAAAGTCAAATCAGACTTAAATAAATTTATGCCAGATTAGAGTTGGTCGATACTTGTCTGTAGATTGAGGGATCAGCAAACTTGGCGAGTTGGTTTACAGCTTAAGTTTGAGCCTGGATATACAAGTTAAATTTTTAACTTATGTAGTCATGTTGCAAAAGAAAATCAACAAACACAGGAGAGATTTAACTAGATTGAGTATGGTTTTAGCGAGAATGCGCTAAAGGTTGTTCTATAAAGCAGAACGCAAACGAAATCCGTAAGGAAGCAGCTAAGCAGGATTGCTTTTAGCATCTTTCACTTGAGCGAGCCGGAAGTGATGGCAGTATGTCAAATAAGTGAATAGTGTTGATGATGCGATGTTGCTTAAATTAGATGAGAAAAATAAAACTCAAATAATCAAGGAATTTATTTCTAAATATTGACCAATAATATATCAAGTAACTGATTTAAATACGATAAAACAGCGATAAAACACGTGCATCAGATTACACGCTATTAAGGATCGTTTGATTTGAATTGGATCTTGTTTTTTGACGCGCTTGAATAACATATTGGCTGAAATTGATGAAATGATATTTCGGTTACTTTGGGGTTTAATTAACTTTAAAGTATTTATTTTTAATAATTTATTTATATGACTTTATGATGATAAGAAAAAAATTAATTTTAGTTTTGCTGGTGTTTTTGCTGGTATTAAGTGTGGTTATCATTTTTGGCTATTATGATCAAAAAAAGCAGGCAAATAAAATCCCGCCAAGTACAAGTCTGGTGCAGCGTCATGATATCACTGAATCGGTAAAAGCCATTGGTGAAGTTTATGCAACTGAGCTGGTCTCTGTGGGTGCTCAGGTTTCTGGTCAAATTTTAAAACTACATGTTCAATTGGGCCAAGCTGT
The DNA here is from genome assembly GCF_032823475.1 of Acinetobacter sp. SAAs474. NCBI lineage: Bacteria > Pseudomonadati > Pseudomonadota > Gammaproteobacteria > Moraxellales > Moraxellaceae > Acinetobacter > Acinetobacter sp. SAAs474. The sequence goes on along the minus strand of NZ_CP127915.1, from coordinate 2,580,754 downwards.
GAAAAAAGGTGATCTTCTGGTTGAAATTGACGCCAAGACTCAGTATGACAAATTGAACATGAGTAAAGCCGAACTGGAATCTGCACAAGCAGATTTAGTGGCTAAAAACATGTTATTACTGACAGCAGAAAAGAGTTTCATCCGGAAGAAGACACTTTATCAAGTTCAGGCTGAATCTAAAGAATTACTTGAACAAGCCGAAAATCATTTAAAACAACAAGAAATGGCCGTACAAATGGCGAAATTGCGCATTAAACAATTGCAAATTAATGTAAATACAGCAAAAACAGAATTGGCTTATACCCAGATCAAATCGCCACTGACAGGTACGATTGTTTCTCTGCCGATTAAAGAAGGACAAACGATTAATTTTGCGCAAACAACACCACTGATTGCAGTAATTGCAAATTTACAACAGATGGAAGTACGTATGCAGATCGCTGAAGGTGATTATACTAAGCTTAAGCCCAATATGCCTGTGATTTTTAGTACGCTTGCAAATCCAGATATAAAACTGAATGGGAAAATTATTAGTATTGATCCGGCATTAACTGCATTGAGTAAAGGCATTTATGACCATAAAACTGAAAATGCCGATGTAGCCGTTTATTACTATGCGCGAATGATTGTTAAAAATCCGCATCACATATTAAGCATTGGTATGACAACTCAAAATGAAATTATTCTTCAGCAAAAGAAAAATATCCTGACAATTCCTAAAAGTGCAATTTTTGCAACCAGTGCAGATCAAGCTTTGGTTGCTATGTATGGAGAAAATCACAAAATTAGCTTGAGAAAAATTAAAACTGGGATATCAAATCTCAATCAAATTGAAGTGCTTGATGGATTAAAAGCAGGCGAAAGCGTATTGACTGACTTTCAGCAAGAAGAAAACTTGGAAAGCAAAGGCAGTACGCTATGAGTTGCAGTACTACAACGAACGCTGTGCTGATAGAGCTTAAAAATATTAATCAGTTCATGGGCCCACAGCACAATCAGCAACATGTTTTAAAAGATATTAATTTATCGATTGAGCAGGGAGAATATATTGCGATTATTGGACAATCGGGGTCAGGTAAGTCTACCCTGATGAACTTATTGGGCTGTTTAGATTTAGCGACTTCAGGTGAAATTTTTTTTCGCGGTCAAGCAATTAGCCGACTTTGTCCTGATGATCTAGCTGAATTAAGATTAAAAAGTTTTGGTTTTGTATTTCAAAGATATAACTTATTAAATTCACTCAGTGCACTGGAAAATGTGTTATTACCAGCGGTTTATCTAAATCTTGATGTACAGACGCGCCAAGCGCGTGCAATGAAGCTGCTTAAGGCATTAGATTTGCCAGATAAATATAACAGTAGATCCAATCAGTTATCTGGTGGGCAACAGCAACGGATCAGTATTGCTCGTGCATTAATGAATGGAGGCGAGGTGATTCTGGCTGATGAACCTACCGGTGCTTTAGATTCTAAAAGTGGTGAAATAGTACTACAAATTTTAGAAAAACTGCATCAGCAGGGCCATACGATTATTCTGGTCACGCATGATCCGCAGGTTGCTAAACGTGCAAATCGGGTGATTGAAATTAAAGATGGTACACTTTTATCAGACCAAAAAAAATCAGATCAGATTCCTGCAGCGGCAAGGATCGATAAATTGCGACCAGTCAGGAAATTCAGTTGGCTGACACAGTTTTTTGCCGTGGTAAAAATGTCCATTCATTCGATCTGGTTAAATCGATTACGGGCATTTTTAACCATGCTGGGTATGATTATCGGCATTTGTTCAGTAACGATGATTGTTGCGCTGGGTAATGGCACACGTCAAAAATTTCTACATGATTGGAATGGATTTACACAAACTACTTTAACAATCTATCCAGGTCAAAATGATTTAGATGCATCATCCAGTCGTTTGAATTTTGATGATATTACTGCACTTAAAGATGTGGCTGAAGTCATGCATATTTCACCTTATATCGGTACCTCAGGTAAATTAATTTATGCCAATAGAAGTTTGGCGATAAGTGCACAGGGTGCTGATGATTATGGGCTTAAAATTTTTGATTTGTCTTTGGCACATGGCCGATTTATTACTCAAAATGATGTCAAAACAGCTGCAAAGGTCATCGTGATTGATGAGCAAGCGGCTCAAAAACTTTTCTTACAGCATAAGGCAGCATTACATCAAACAGTTTTATTGAACAAGCAGCTATATGAAGTCGTAGGGGTTGTAAAGAATAATTATAGCAATGGTGCACCTTCGGTGTGGATACCGAATACAACATTACAAAGGCAAATGTCGAGATTAACTTTATTAAGTGGCATGATTGTGGTACTTCGAGAAAATGCTCTATCTAAACATGCAGAAGATCAGATCAGAAAAATATTAATTGCACGTCATCAAATTGAAGACTTCCAGATTTTTAGTAGCGATGAAGCACTTAAAACCCTAGAGAAATATATGAATACCATCAGCTATTTTATATTCGCTGTGGCTTTTATTTCACTGGTGGTGGGCGGGATTGGTGTAATGAATATGATGCTGGTTGCAGTGACTGAAAGAATTAAGGAAATTGGTTTAAAAATGGCAATCGGTGCTAAAAAGCATGATATACGGATGCAATTTTTAATAGAAGCGATGGTTTTATGCTTATTGGGTGGAGTCATTGGTGTGACACTGACCTTTATTGCATGCCAGATTTTTAATTTTTTTAGTTCCGAATATAAAATGATATTTTCATGGTGGATTCCATTATCTGCTTTGATTTTTGCATCCGTGATTGGCTTGATGTTTGGCTATCTTCCTGCAAACCGTGCTGCAAATCTTAAACCGGTTGAAGCTTTAATGGATAAATAATCATTATTTAGTTGCTGATTATTTGCTGATAATGGGGTTTTGACTAATCAAAGATTGAGATGTGTTGAATATAAATAGGCCACCTAATAATTTAGGTGGCAATAGACTTTAGCTGGATTGAACTTGCGCAGCAAAACCATCTTCTGCTAAAGCCAATAAAATTTGTTCAATACAAGTTGTGTTGTCGATCGTTACGATTTTGTTTGGGACATCAATATTGACTTGAGCGTTGGGATCAAGCTCGTGAATAATAGCCGTTACACCACGTGCACAGCCGCCACAAGTCATACTTTCAATTAATAATTGCATGTGAATATTCCATTTTTATTTAAGATGACAGCAAGAGTTTAAACCTTGTCATCATGGTAAGGTCAAGTTTATTTTGTAAAGCAAATACTTGACCTTACCATGATGTCAATCTATATGCTGTGACAACTACATCAATAATCACAGAGGTTATAATGAACGAAAAATCAAAAACATCCTCTCCTTATATTGAAACATTATCAATTGAGGGCATGACCTGTGCTTCTTGTGTTGGTCGCGTTGAAAAGGCATTAAAAAAAGTGCCGGGAGTTAATGATGCTCAAGTTAATCTCGCGACAGAAAAAGCCGTTATTTATGCGGTGCATCCGATTGATATTCAAGTCCTGACCCAAGCTGTTCAACGTGCAGGATTTGATGTCGTGACTACAGCGCCAATTGAGTTGATGATTGAGGGTATGACGTGTGCTTCTTGTGTTGCACGAGTAGAAAAAGCATTGCAAAAAGTGGCTGGTGTGCAGCAGGCAACAGTCAATCTCGCGACTGAACGTGCAACCATTCAAGCAGGAGCATCTTTACAACCTCAGCAACTTATTCAAGCAGTTGAAAAAATTGGTTATACAGCCAAAATTGTACAGCAGGATCAACACGATCAACAGGCGCAAGAAAATCAAAAAGCTTTGGCACAGCAACAGTTGAAAAGAGATTTAATACTGGCGTGTATTTTAGCATTACCTGTTTTTATTTTAGAAATGGGTGCTCATTTAATTCCGCCTTTTCATGTTTGGATCATGCAGCATTTAGGAACACAACAAAGTTGGTTGATTCAATTTGTTTTAACCACATTGATTTTACTGTTTCCTGGTCGTCGTTTTTATCTCAAGGGTATTCCTGCCTTATTACGATTCGCGCCAGATATGAATTCACTGGTTGCTGTGGGAACATTGGCAGCCTATGGTTTCTCTGTGATCGCAACCTTTAGCCCAGCATTACTGCCTGTAGGAACGGTATATGTTTATTATGAGGCGGCAGCTGTTATCGTGGCGCTTATTCTATTAGGGCGATATTTTGAGGCAAAAGCCAAAGGTCGAACATTTCAAGCCATTCAGCATTTAATTGGTATGCAGGCCAAAACAGCACGTGTATCTCAAAATGGACAAATCATTGAAATGGCAATTGCTGATGTAACGACAGGTATGGTGGTTGAAATTCGTCCCGGTGAACGGATACCTGTGGATGGTGAAGTCATTGAAGGCAAGAGTTATATTGATGAGTCGATGATTACAGGAGAGCCTATTCCTGTTGCGAAACGTGTAGGTGATCGTGTTGTCGGTGGTACAGTGAATCAAAAAGGTACACTGAATATTCGTGTTACCGCTACAGGTGAGTCATCTGTGTTAGCACAAATCATTCATATGGTTGAGCAAGCCCAAGGATCTAAACTCCCTATTCAGGCCTTAGTTGATCAAGTCACGATGTGGTTTGTGCCAGTCGTTATGTTATTAGCTGCTTTAACATTTGTAGTCTGGTTTGTTTTTGGTCCTGAGCCAGCCTTAAGTTTGAGCTTAGTGAATGCGGTTGCGGTATTAATCATTGCTTGTCCATGTGCCATGGGATTGGCGACCCCAACATCAATTATGGTGGGTACAGGGCGTGGTGCAGAAATGGGGATTTTATTTCGTCAAGGTGAAGCATTACAGCTCTTACAAGATGTACAGGTGGTTGCAGTCGATAAAACTGGCACTTTAACTGAAGGTAAGCCGACCTTAAGTGATTTTTATGTATTGGCAGACTTCGAGCGACAACATGTATTGGCTTTGACTGCTTCAGTTGAGGCGAAATCTGAACATCCGATTGCCTTAGCAATTGTACAGGCTGCACAACAGCAAAATATAACATTATTGCCTATTCATGCATTCGAAAGTGTTACAGGATTTGGTATTAATGCCACCGTTGCAGGACAATCAGTGCAAATTGGCGCCGATCGTTATATGCAAAAATTAGGTTTAGATATTGCACAGTTTCAAACTGAGGCAACACGTTTAGCACAAGAGGGTAAGACGCCTATTTATGTTGCCATCGAACATAAACTTGCAGCGATTATTGCAGTGGCTGACCCTATTAAAGAAACCACTTATGCGGCAATCCGTGCATTACATCAATTGGGTTTAAAGGTTGCAATGATTACGGGTGACAACCGCCATACTGCACAGGCGATTGCTTCACGTTTATCGATTGATCACGTGGTGGCTGAGGTTTTACCAGAGGGTAAAGTTGATGCGGTCCGTCAATTACAGCAGCAATATGGTCGAGTTGCTTTTGTCGGTGATGGTATTAATGATGCACCTGCTTTGGCACAAGCAGATGTTGGATTAGCGATTGGTACGGGAACAGATGTCGCCATTGAGGCAGCAGAAGTGGTATTAATGTCGGGTAGTTTGCAAGGTGTACCGAATGCAATTGCTTTAAGCCAAGCGACTATTCGCAATATCCGGCAAAATTTATTTTGGGCATTTATCTATAATATTGCCTTAATTCCAATTGCTGCTGGTGTATTGTATCCAGCATTTGGTTTATTGTTGTCTCCTATTTTTGCGGCAGGAGCGATGGCATTTTCCTCAATTTTTGTCTTAACAAATGCTTTGCGCTTAAAGTATTTTCAGCCCAAAATAATGACGACAGAGAAATGATACCCATCGGATCAAGACAGAACTTTAACCTGCTCCATATCAAGAGGTGAGACATGAATATTGGTCAAGTAGCTCAGCAATCAGGTATTTCGCGTAAAATGATTCGTTATTATGAGCAGATTGGTTTACTTGATTCGGTAAAACGTTCAGATGCAGGTTATCGTATCTATTGCGAACAAGATGTCAAAATATTGAGTTTTTTAAAGCACGCGCGTGAATTAGATTTTTCCTCTGAGCAAATGAAAGCATTGCTATCTTTATGGAAAAATCCACAGCGGCAAAGTGTTGAGGTCAAACAGTTGGCATTACAACATATTGCAGCATTAAAGCAAAAAATTGACCAATTACAACAGATGGTGGATTGGTTACAGCATTCTGTAGATCATTGTTCAGGAGATCATCGTGCAGATTGCGCAATTTTAAATCATCTCGAACAGGGTGAGTAACCTTCAGATGTAACTAAAAATAATAGTATTATATTGAAAACTAGCATTAAAAAAACCGAGACATATCTCGGTTTTTTTAAATGCGCTGCTATTGGTGCTATTGATCTCTTTAACACTATAAGGATGAGATCAGAAATTATTTTTCAACAAAAGCACGTTCAATAACATAATCCCCTAAAACGCCCATACGTGGAGATTCTTTTAAACCATGTTGGTCTAACAGTGCAGCAACATCATCCAAGAATGCCGGACTACCACATAACATGGCACGATCAGTTTCAGGATTAAAGCGTGGTAAACCTATTTTTTCAAATAGTTCACCAGATTCAATGACGGTGGTAACACGCCCTTGATTTGGATATTCCTCACGTGTCACTGTCGGGTAATAAACCAGTTTATCTTTAATTCCTAATTCTTCAAAAAATTCATGATTAGGTAACTCATTTAGAATTAAGTCTTGATATGCTAATTCAGAAATAAAACGAGTACCATGTACCACAATCACTTTTTCAAAGCGGTCGTAAGTTTCTGGATCACGAATGACCGAAAGGAATGGTGCAAGACCTGTACCAGAAGACAATAGATATAAATTTTTACCTGGATTTAAATCATCCAGTACTAAAGTACCTGTTGGTTTTTTAGAAATTAAAATTTCATCCCCAACTTTAACTTGCTGTAAAATAGAAGTCAGTGGACCATCAGGTACTTTAATAGAAAAGAACTCTAATTCTTCTTCATAGTTAGCACTGGCAATTGAGTAAGCACGCATTAATGGCTTACCATTCACTTCAAGGCCGATCATGACAAATTGACCATTCTTAAAACGTAATGCCACATCACGAGTTGTTTTAAAAGAGAATAGTGTGTCATTCCAGTGGTGTACGTGAGTAATCTTTTCGACGTTAAAAGCAGCCATGAAAGGTCTCAATAAATTATCAAATTAGAACAGTGTACTATTCTAATCTAAAATCATTCCCGATAAACTGAATATATTTAATTGAACTTATCAGAAAAATTGATGATGAATGTTGTAAATTTACCGATTATTGGCTATATGCATACACCTTACCGTGAAAAATTTGGTATACCTCGGCAACCTAATTTAGTGGATATAGAATCCTATATTGAAATGACGGCTCCCTATGATGATATGTTGGCATTTGAAGGTATCAGCGAATTTAGCCATTTATGGTTAATTTGGCAATTTCACGATAATAAATCGCAAAAAGATACAGGTTTTCGTCCTCAAGTACGTCCACCGCGTTTAGGGGGAAACAAAAAAATAGGCGTTTTTGCTACACGCAGTATGTATCGTCCATCACCGATTGGATTATCTGTTGTTCAACTTAAAGCGGTTAAAAAGATTGGCAATCGTTTACGAGTTTATCTATCAGGAAGTGATTTATTACATGGTACGCCAATTCTTGATATTAAACCTTATATTCAATATTCAGATGCGGTCATCGATGCACAGAGTGCTTACGCTCAGCAGGAGCCATTGAGAAAACAGGTACTTTGGCAACAGGATGCGATTGCTGACAGGCAATTATTGTTACAACAACAGCAGATCAATTTGCGTGAGGTGGATGAAATAGAACAAATTTTATCTTTAGATCCCAAGCCAGCGTATCAACATGATCCAGAACGTATTTATGGTATGCGGTTTGCCAATGTGAACATCCAGTTTAAGAGTACCTTAACTACGATTCAGGTAGTGGCCTTAACGCATATCATTAGCTAAAGGTTTGCATGGCTGAACACATGAGTCCTGATCGAGCACTGCTATCATTGCACAGCATTGAGATATAGCAGTGCTTACCAAAAGCTTAATCAAGTGAATATGGTGTATGGTGATCTCTTTTATTGTATGGCATGGTGTTGCTGCCCCATTTTGATCATAAAGATGCGCTATCATGCTGTAGCAATAGTAGAAATAATACGTCACGATATAAATTTTGCAATCGACACTACAGCATGACTAGCACAATGATAGCTTGAAAAAATTCACTTAAAGCCCAATCTTTAATACAGGCTAGCCCGTATCAAATTCATCAATTGAAGTGCTATCCCTTAGCGTGAGTCGTTTTTTTATTGATCTGAGTGTGGCGTTGAAGAGCTAAGCGTAGATCATCTATATTTTTTGGCAAGTGAAGCTCAACTCAATCTACAGAGAAACCGCTTGAATGCACACGCTCAATAATAAGCACGAAATTTTTTATGTTGTAGTGAGATTGATCAAGTTATTTTTTCAATCTTAAGATTCACCTCATTTTAATTTGTTTTAATGATGCTATTGAAATGATGCAATAACAAGAGGTAACAATTATGAAATTAGTTTCTACATTGATTTTAAGTTTGGCGTTAGTGTCTGTCACCACATTGACTTTGGCAAATACCGTAGTGAACCAAAATGCTATACATAAAAAAGTGACAGTAAATCAAGCATTGAATATGCAAGATGATAGTCAAGTTGAACTTAAAGGCTATGTCGTAAAATCGATGGGTGATGAAAAGTATCAGTTTAAAGATCGTACGGGCAGTATTACAGTGGATATCGATGATGAGTTGTGGCAGGGTAAACCTATTTCAGCCAAAACGCCAGTCACACTGATCGGAGAGGTAGATGTTGATTATAAACCACTTAAACGCGTTGAAATCGATGTTGATGCTGTCAAGTTTGACTAAATTATGCTGAGTGATCTAAGGATATATAATCCTTGATCATAAAAACCACATGTCTGGCATGTGGTTTTTTATTATTAAAACAATAGAAAGACTATTTAACAGCATCCGCTATAGACAAAAAATCTATATTTATTCGAACTACTGCACTATGCTTGGTCTGTGAGTCATTATCTTTTGGTTTTGATGTTGATGGAATCGCTGATAGATCATCATAAAAATCATACTGGATGATTGTATACGATCAAGATGAACGTCATATCAGTGAAAAAGGAGGATTGTGATGAGAATATTACTGGCAGAAGATGATCCATCACAGGCTGAAAGTATTAAACATTGGTTAGAAATGGATGGCTATAGTGTTGATTGGGTTGAACAGGGTGATCATGTATTAGCTGCTATAGCTCAACATGAATATGACTGTGTTTTATTAGATAGGGGATTGCCCAAACTGACAGGTGATGAAGTGATACAGCATTTACGCCATCAAAGACCAGATGTCGCCATCATCTTTATTACAGCGAAAGACAGTATTCATGATCGTGTACAAGGTCTGGATCTCGGGGCCAATGATTATTTGGTAAAACCTTTTAGTTTAGAAGAATTGTCTGCTCGAATACGTAACCAGTTAAGACAAAAACAAAGTCATCCAACCAGACAAATTCAATGTGGCACGATTGTATTAGACACTCAAGCAAAACAGGTTTTTGTTGCAGGTCAGATGGTGAGCTTAACAGCCAAAGAGTTTCAAATTTTATATAAATTAATGCAAAAACCACAACATGTCATTACTCGAGAGCAGCTTGAAGAATCGTTATATGCATGGGGGGGTGAAATTGAAAGTAATGCAATAGAAGTATTTATTTATCAACTAAGAAAGAAAATTGGTGCAAAGGCAATTAAGACCATTCGAGGGTTAGGCTATCAGATGAGTCTAGAATAATGCACAGAATTCATAAAATTTCGCTACAAAAACAACTGGTCAAAAGCTCAGTATTGAGTTCTGTTGCTGCTGGTTTTGTGGCTTTTATTTTGCTATTGGCGATTAGTTCATATCAAATGATGTCCATTAATGATGAAATTATGGATGAAATTACAGATGTGCTATTAACGACAGACCTGAGTGATCATACGGGCACACAAATTGATGGTTTAAGTGATGAGTTTGAAATTGCATATCAATTAATCCATCAAGATCATCTGTTAACAGCATCAAAAGATTTTCCTGATCATAAAGAGATGGCCAAGTTAGCGCAGTTAGATTCTGGCTATTCATATATCTGGTTTGAGCATGGTTTATGGCGAATCTACAAGAATTATGAAGATGATCCACAATTTTATGCATTGGCAATGCAACCCTTGAGTTTTCGGTTTGAAGAGTTATTGCAAAGTATTAGTCTCTATTTGTTTGCTTTAATTTTACTTTGGTTTTTACAATGGGCCTTTGTACATTTTGCAATTAAAAAACACTTTTCCAATATTCATGGTTTATCAAATAAGATTGCTAAAAGAGATGCAGAACATTTAGAACCAATTGTACAGGAACCAGTTCAAATCGTTGAATTACAGCCGATAGTCGCACAGTTAAATCAATTATTACTCAAGTTAAAAGCATCGATGTTAGCAGAGCAGCGCTTTACTGCAGATGCTTCACATGAATTACGTTCTCCGCTGTCTGCCATGCAAATGCGGTTGCAGCTGTTGCAACGAAAATATCAACAATATCCTGATTTGCAATATGACATTAAGCAAATACAAACTGATATGAATCGCAGTCAACATATTCTTGAAAATTTGCTTCTTTTGGCCCGTTTAGATCCAACAGGATCGCCTAAATTACCCAAGAGTACAGTGAACTTGTATAACGTGACAATGGAAGCTTTTAAAAGCTTACAACCTTTTATGACGCAAAAACGGCTGAGTTACAGCATACAAGATCAACAGTTACATATTGTGGCCAATCAAGAACTGATCTATACCTGTATCCGTAATATTTTGGATAATGCGATACGCTATGAAAATGAGGATGGACACATTGTGGTTAGTTTTCATATAACTGCAGATCAGGTTGAAGTATGTATTGAAGATTCAGGAACACAGTTAACAGCGCAAGTGCTAGAGCATTTAGGTGAACGCTTTTATCGTGCTCTCGGGACTAAAACATCAGGTTCTGGTTTGGGATTATCAATTTGTAAAAAGATTATGGAGTTACACCAAGGCCATATCATATTTCAATCTTCAGTATCTTATGGCGGCTTAAAAGTGGTATTGAGTCTACCGAGATCATCGCTTTGTGATGTCGCAGAGATGTGATCAGCAGATATCTTAATAAAAAAAACAGTATAGTGTGATCCTATACTGCTTATTCCCACGATTATTATTATAAAATATAAAGTTATTAGATGTTTATTTAGTGAGAATTAAACGATTGTTACGTGTTAAACGTAAGCGATATTCTTCTCCTGCATGCATAATGCGGATTTCACGACCTAATGCAAAAAGGTTATTAGAATGTAGCATGGGTAATGAATGTGCAGAAGTATTACGTGTAAATAAGCTAAATGGTGTATTCATGGCTGTTGGCTCCGTGGTATAGTTATTTGAACGATTTAAATGATAATCATTATCGAATAGATCGTCAATCTATTCTTGAGATAATTTATAAAAAAATAAGATTCGCTTAAACTAAGGTCATTCATCGCAATTGGAAAAGTATATGGCCAAGCCTGATTTACATGTATCAATCGCTATTTTGATACATCAGAATCGCATTCTTGTGGGTTGGAGAAAAGCAGATCAGCATCAAGGAAATAAATATGAGTTTCCCGGCGGTAAAGTGGAAGTTGGTGAAACACCTAGGGATGCTTGTGTTCGAGAAGTATTTGAAGAAGTAGGAGTACAATTAAAGCAGTTGATTGCTTTAAATTGTATTGCTCATGAATATGAAGATATTATTGTACATCTACATTTCTTTTTAAGTTATCTGCACGCTGCAGATCTTGATGTGATTCAAGCACCATGGGCTTGGTATCGCCGTGATGAATTAGTAGATTTAAATTTTCCTACAGCCAATAAACGTATGATTAAGCGTTTAAGTTGGCCTAAACAGATTAAAATTTCTGAAGATATTCGCGCCTTGAATCAGTTAAATGCTGGTCAATATTTTTATTGGCGTCCTGCAACTGAGATTAAATATGCTCAATTATTAGCAGATTATAGTCCAGAACAGTTGTCATGTTTAATCGTTAATATTGATGTATGGAAACAATTGTCTGAATTACAACAAAATATGGTTGCAGCAATACAAATTAAGCATGATCAATTGATGCAGCTTAAGTTGGGCGATTTATCACGAGATATACCTGCTATTGCATCATGTCATGATCAGATCAGTTTATCTTATGCGCAGCAAATAGGTTGTGAAGCAGCATTTCTCAGTCCAGTTTTGGCAACCGAATCGCATCCAGATAGTAAGGGGTTAGGTTGGTCTGGTTTTGCACAGTTAGCGCAGCAAGCTGATTTAGCGGTATATGCATTAGGTGGTGTAAAAGCGGAAGATTTACATGTTGCGCTACAGCATTATGCCCATGGTATTGCGGGTATTCGACATTTATAAGTGATCAGTGTTAATCGATCAGCACCAATAGTGCTGATCGATAGATGGTTGATCATCAGCAATGGTATATTTGTTGATGATCATCACAACCAACACAAGGATGTTTTACTGGGTTTGTTCAATCATTTGATTGAGTTGACGTTGTATATTTTTATCCTGTGCAAAACTTAAACCTCGCTGTGCCAGTGAACGTGCATTGGCTGGATTATTTTTAATTAAGGCTATTTTCGCCAAAATCAAATAACTTTGTGCAGATTGTGGTGCTAGACGCTGTGCTTGTAGCGTTAAACGTTCCGCATGATTAATATTTTTTTGCTGTAAGGCTATCTCAGCTTGTTGCAATAATCCTCGCACAGCAGGAACCTGATGACCATCATCAAAATTTTGTTGATTTTGTTGTTGTTGTGGCAAAATAATTTTGGGTGGTGTTGGTTGAGGTGGTGTCACCTTACTGGGCTCATTAGGCGGTAAGGCAATACTTTTACGTTGAATTTCTTCTTGCTCATAAGGTTTAATTTTCACCCCAGATGATGGCGGTGTTGCTGCGGGTGCTGTGCTCACAGCCACAGGCGGTTTTTGAGTTTCTAGCTGCGATGTTGATAGGCTTTGACAGCCGACCATCGTTAAGCTAAGCACTGAGGTTAAAATAATTTTTTTCATTGTCTATAAAAGTCATCACTCAATTAATTATGGATTGAATCATTAAAATGGATTGTCATCTGTCGCATTACTGTCATTTTGACGAATATAGTTCTCAATACTATCGGACTCCGGTTCAGTGGTATTGGGTTGTTCTGTATTTGGATCATAGACAGGATCAACTTGATAATGAGGTAAACCACAAGGTGTTGCTTGACGTGGTACTTTATTGACTTGTAAAGGAATGTAAAGTGCACCAGCACAACTTTGTGCAGAAAGTAAACCTGAAGATACATCAATCCAATGCCATGCAACATCATCTGGTTGACGTAAGTTAACCGGTTTTTGTCTTAATTGTTTCATGACACTGGTCCAAACAGGAAGTGCACCTGATGAGCCAGTAAGTCCAGTAATGGCATTATTATCTAAACCTAACCAGACCACGGCAGTATAATTACCCGAATAACCAGCAAACCAAGAATCGCGGGTATCATTGGTGGTACCTGATTTACCTGCTAATTTTAAGTCATTTGGTAGGCTATTATAAGCTGAACGACCTGTACCACTATTCATGACCTGTTGTAAGCCATAATTTAAAATATACGCTGAAGATGGGTTAATGGTCTGTTGTACACTTAAGCCGTAATGATCTAATACTCTGCCTTTGGCATCGATAACGCTGCGAATGGCTTTGACTGGATAATTAAAACCACCAGTTGCAAAATTACCATAAATGGTCGCCATCTGAATTGGGGTTAAATCGACAGCACCTAAAAAGATAGATGGATAATTAGGGATACGATCTGCATTAATACCAAATTTGACTAATTGATTTTTAAAAGCATTTGTTCCAAATTCCTGTCCTAAACGTACAGCAGCAAGGTTGTAAGAGTGAGCCAGTGCTTGCACCATTGGCACCATACCATGTTCACGACCACTATAGTTTTTCGGTGTCCACGCTTTTCCTTCAACAGGAATTGAAATAGCACTATCTGAAATCAGTGTTGCCCAATTGTATAAACCAGAATCAATGGCATTTAGATAAATCACTGGTTTTAACAGTGAACCGACTTGGCGTCTTGCGTCTAAAGCACGGTTAAAGCCAGTAAAATCCTGTGTTGAGCCAACAACAGCAACTAATTCACCATTTTCTGGATGTGTCAGTACCACCGCACCTTGTAATGCTTTTAATCGTTTAGGCTGACTATTCGATAAACGATTCACGGCTGCTTTAAATGAGGTTTGGACTTTAATTTGGGTGACTGGATCTAAGGTGGTAAAGATACGTAGACCTTGATTGGTGAGATCACTTTCTTGGTATTCTGTCTTTAATTGACGTCGTACTACATCGAGGAAATCAGGGAAACGGGCAGTACTCAGTGAAGGTTTGTTGACAACGCCTAAAGGTCGTGCAGCTTCAATATTGTATTGTTCAGCAGAAAGGTAGCCCATAACAACCATATTGTCTAAAACGATATTACGACGTTTAAGTGCCGCTTCCGGATTGCGCCATGGATTATATAAGGAAGGACCTTGTACCAATCCGACTAAAAAAGCCTGTTGTGCAATATTTAATTCTTTAAGTGGTAAACCAAAGTAAAATTGTGAGGCTAAGCCATAACCATTAATTGAATAATTGCCATTTTGACCTAAATTAACTTCATTTAAATAGGCTTCTAGAATTTCATCTTTAGAATAATGAAAATCCACTAATACTGCCATAAGTGCTTCATTTACTTTTCGTTTTAAAGTTTTTTCAGGCGTTAAATAAAAGTTTTTAACCAGTTGTTGGGTGAGTGTTGACCCTCCTTGACGTTTACCACCAGTAATATTGCTGACAACAGCACGTGCAGTACCACGAATGGAGATGCCATGATGCTGATAAAAATTACGGTCTTCGGTCGCAATTAAAGCCTCAATCAGTGTTTTTGGAACCTTATTTAACTTAATTAATACACGGTCTTCATTGTGCTGTGGATAAATTCCGCCAATTAACAGTGGTTCTAGACGTGCAATTCCAGTACTCGAAGGTTTGGTTGCACTGACTTCAACAACTTGATCTTGATTAAAGGTGAGTTTGAGGACTTGTTCTGGTTCTACGCTATCACCAAAGTCAAAGCCACGGGTATGAATATAAAGTGTGTTGGCATCGGTAAAATAATGGCCGGTTTGTGCATAGTTACTTGAACTTTTATATCCCAGTAATTTAAGCTCTTCAATCAAATCAGCTTGACTGATAGGCGCATTATTGAATATTTCTAAAGGACGGGCAAAAACTTTTGCAGGAATATCCCAACGTTTGCCTTCAAATTTTGCCCGGACAACATTATCCATCCGAATTAAGTAAATACTAAAGGCAACAAATGCGCCAATGACAATAATTGAAAACAGAAGTGCAAATAAGCCAATACCACGTTCAGACTTCATATTAATAAATCAAACTCTAATCATTTTGCTAATCATGCGAAGCTTTTCGATATTTTGCAATATTTAATCTGTGAATATTAGCAATAGCATTTGCTTTATTGAGTCATCATTGTTGTTTAAAACACGCTATTTTTAAGCACACGACTCATGATAGCGCGACATTAAACTTTAATATCGCGATATTTTATGATTTTAATTTTTTTTAAAATTAAGTGGGTTAATGTTATGATAGTCACTAAGTCGTATGGGAGCGATATTACCAGTGCAGCAAATTTCACATAAGAACTTTAGAAACATTGGACTTATTGGTCGACCTGGTAAATCTTCAGTAGGAGAAACATTAAGTCTCATTCATGATCATTTATTAAGTTTAGGCTTACATCCTATTTTTGATATGGCAACTGCTGAGTTGGTCTCTTATAGCAATACACAAACCGTCAGCCGTTCTTTATTGGGCGAAGTCGTTGATCTGGTTATTGTGGTCGGCGGTGATGGATCATTGTTACATGCAGCACGAGCACTGGTTCGGTTTAATACCCCCGTGATTGGTATTAATCGAGGCCGTTTAGGTTTTTTAACCGATATTAAGCCTACAGAAGTGATTTTTAAACTTGATCAAGTTTTACATGGGCAGTTTCAATTAGATCGCCGTTTTTTATTAGAGATGGAAATCCGTTCTAAAGGTGAAATTATCTATGAAGCAATTGCTTTAAATGATGTTGTATTGCATTCAGGTAAATCGGTACATATGATTGACTTCGATTTACATATAGATGGTCAATATGTCTATCGGCAGCATAGTGATGGATTAATCGTTTCAACACCAACAGGCTCAACAGCCTATGCTTTATCGGGTGGTGGACCTATATTACATCCAAGTATGGATGCGATAGCATTGGTTCCGATGCATCCACATACCTTGTCTTCACGACCAATTGTGGTGGGGGGGCAAAGTGAAATTAAAATAGAAATCCAAGAAAATCGTGTGTTGCCGATGGTGAGTGCCGATGGGCAGCATAGTGTGTCATTAAGTGTGGGTGATAGTTTGCATATTCGTAAACATCCTTATAAATTAAACTTACTTCATCCACCTGGCTATGACTTTTATATGGCATGCCGTACAAAGTTAGGCTGGAATCAAGATTTTGACTCTTTGCATCAACAGCAGGATTAATTTATGAATATTGAACAAATGCTAGCGGTACTTGATCCTGACATTGTTAGTCGTTTAAAAACAGCAATTGAAATTGGAAAATGGCCCAATGGTGTAGCATTGACGCAAGAACAGCGTCAAATTTGTATGCAAGCGGTATATGTATGGGAAGCTAAACATTTACCAGAAACTGAACGTAGTGGTTATATTGATCGTGGCAGTAAAGAAGAAGATGAGCACTGTGATTCACACGTAGAAGAGCCAGAATTTAAGCCAATTCGTTTTGTTTAATACAGTTTAATGATGAATTTTAATATAAGGCATTGATTTTCAATGCCTTATTTTTTTATTTGTTGTGTAGGCGATTTTGCCATAAGTGTAGGGCTTGTTGCATGGCATCTGGGTAGTTTTGACACACACCCATGGTATACAACGCGATTCCCATGGTTTCAATGACCGCAATTTCACCATATTCATGTTGTTGCTGACCTAACCAAACCGCTTTAAACTGTTGTAAATCAAGTTGTTCTTCTGCTGCACTGCGTTGTTCGGTTAATTTGGGTAATTCATATTCATATAATACCCCATCTCTAATGCCGCAAATTAGGGTTCTTGCATCTGGATTGCGCTCAAACTCGCCACCTTCACCTTTAATTACAGCACTATGATGATAACCTAGCTGAAAAGCTGCCTGTTGATGTGAGCTACGATAGGCTGGATGAAAAATAGCCTGTAGCGTTGCTTTGGCATTAAAGGGGTTGATTAAACGTGTAAGGGTATGAATAGGAGAACGTAGTCCCATAATATTACGTAACAGCATTAAATCACTTAATACTGGAGAAATGACCGCCAAAGGAAAATAGGCAAAGTTTTGCTGTTCTAACTGCTGTGCAATTTGTTGTTGATTGTGACAAATAGGATAACCGAGAAAAGATAAAACCTGTTCGGTATAGAGGCGATTAATGGTATGGCCTGCCGCACCATGCATAGCAATTTTATAACCATGCTGTGCTAGGCATAATGCGGACAGTAAGAACCACGGATAATGTTTACGTTTACCAGCATAAGACGACCAGTCCAGATCCACAGCTAGGGGTTTAAAGTCAAGCTGATCTTTGGTGGCTTGAACAAAACCTGCTAGCTCATCAACAGATTCTTCTTTTACACGTAACAGCATTAAAAAAGCACCCAATTGCACATCGAGGACTTCTTGCTTGAGAATCATGGTAAATGCTTGATAAGCTTCATCATAACTTAAAGAACGTGCACCATTTTTACCCTTGCCAATAATTCGAATAAACTGTGCAAAAGGGTGTTCAAAGTCTTTATAAAGATTCTTTTCAGTATTCATTCAATTCAATCATCATGTGTGATACGCGGCCAATAGGAGAGATTGACAATTTATTAACTTGCCTAAGTAGGATAGGCTTTCGATGCAAGATCAATCTTGAACTACTATGCCATAAAATTTAAAACAAAAATGAGTTTATTCATATGCTTTTAACCAAGTTTGATCAAATCTATATGCAAAGTTAATGCGCATAACAGCCATGCTTGCTTGATATCACTTAAATTTTTAACATTCATAAATGGTTTTCAATATACAAAAGTCTTGAATTATCTGAAGATAGCAGTATGTTGCCATCATGTGCTGCATTGTTGAATAATCCAACTGGGTGTTTTTCAGACTTTAAATAACAAAGTCTTGTTGCGCAACCATTCAAAGCTTACTATTGTTATACTGTTGAAAATCTGTTTTAAAGGGCATCATAACAATGATCAACGACGATCAAAACACTACACCTTCTCTTGACCTTGCTCAAATTCGTCAGGATATTGACTCTGTCGATCAACAGCTTCAGCAGCTGATTAATCGTCGTGCAAAATTGGCAGAAGCCGTTGCCAAGGCGAAATTTGCGGCAGAAGAGAACCCTTTGTTTTACCGTCCTGAGCGTGAAGCACAAGTTTTACGTCATGTTATGGAACGTAATGAAGGTCCTTTATCTGATGCAACCATGGCACGTTTATTCCGTGAAATCATGTCTGCTTGCCTCGCATTAGAAGCACCACAGAGTATTGCCTTTTTAGGCCCTGTTGGTACTTATACCCATTCTGCTGTCTTAAAGCATTTTGGACAGGATGCAGTTGTACGTCCTTTACCGACAATTGATGAGGTTTTCCGTGAAGTTGAAGCAGGAAGTGCACATTATGGTTTAGTTCCTGTTGAAAATTCATCTGAAGGTGTTGTGAATCATACTTTAGACTGTTTTAAATCTTCTCATCTGAATGTGATTGGTGAGGTAGAATTACGTATCCATCATCAATTCTTAGTGTCGGAAAATACACGCAAAGACAGTATTAAGCAGATTTATGCACATCAGCAAACGCTTGCGCAGTGCCGTAGTTGGTTGGATGCGCATTATCCTGGTGTAGAGCGTGTTGCACTCAGTTCAAATGCTGAAGCTGCACGTCGTATTCGTAATGAGTGGCATTCAGCTGCAATCGCATCTGAAGTTGCTGCAAAAATTTATAATCTCGAAATTTTACACCACAATATTGAAGATAATCCGGAAAATACAACACGTTTCTTGGTGATTGGTCGCGAAAAAGTACCACAAAGTGGTAATGATAAAACATCATTGCTGATTTCAGCCCATGATCGTGCAGGTGCATTACTTGAAATTTTAGCGCCATTTGCTAAACATAATATTAGCTTGACCAGTATTGAAACACGTCCAGCATTACCAGAAAAATGGGCTTATGTATTCTTCATTGATTTGGAAGGACATATTGATCAAGAAAATGTTAAAGCAGCCATTGAAGAGATTCGTCCGTTTGTCAAAGAAGTGCGTGTTTTGGGTTCTTATCCAATTGCCGTATTGTAATGCTTATGGTGGCTAATCATTGATTAACCCTTTGTTGTCCTATAAAACTTGGAAGTTGTAACATGACATTTGTCCCAGCCAATGCGGGTATTGCGCAATTAAAACCTTATCAGCCTGGTAAACCGATTAGTGAGCTTGAACGCGAATTGGGTATCACCAATATTGTTAAACTTGCTTCAAATGAAAATCCGCTAGGATGTTCGGAGCAAGTGAAGAAAGCCGTTGCTGCTGAACTTACTGAAATTGGCCGATATCCTGATGGTGGCGGTTTTATTTTAAAAGATCAAATCGAGAAGACGTTTGGTATTGCGCATAACCGTATTACATTGGGTAATGGTTCAAATGATCTGCTCGAAATTTTTGCACGTGCATTTGTTTCAGAGCAGGATTCTGTGGTTTATAGTCAGCATGCATTCGCTGTATATGGTTTGGTTACTCAAGCCATTGGAGCTCAAGCCATTGAAGTTCCTGCCAAAGGTTTTGCACATGATTTGGATGCGATGGCTGCTGCCGTGCAAGACAATACTAAATTGATCTTTATTGCAAATCCAAATAATCCAACTGGGACATGGTTTGAAGAGTCAGAGTTTGAAGCATTTATGCAAAAAATTCCGCGTCATATACCGGTCGTACTTGATGAAGCTTATGTAGAGTATTTCCCTGAAAACTTTAATAGCTTACCGTTTTTAACTTTGTATCCCAACTTAATTATTAGTCGTACTTTGTCAAAATGCTATGGTTTGGCTGCTTTACGTGTTGGTTTTGCACTGTCTTCTGTAGCGATTACTGACTTTTTAAATCGTATTCGTCAACCCTTTAATGTCAACCATTTAGCTATGGTTGCGGCAGTTGCGGCATTAAAAGATGATGCTTTTATTGCACGTTCACGCTTAGTCAATAAACAAGGTATGGCTCAACTTGAAGCAGGATTTCAGGCTTTAGGCTTAGAATTTGTTCCTTCGCGTGCTAATTTTATTTTAGTCAATGTACAAACAGATGCAGTACAAACTTTTAATGCATTATTGCAAGAAGGTGTAATTGTACGTCCTGTTGGCATTGCGAATCATCTTCGTGTTTCTATTGGTACAGAAGCTGAAAATGCAAAATTCTTAACCGCCTTAGCAAAGGTGTTGGGTTTAGAGGCAAAAGCTTAAAAAATGTCTGCACCATTGTTTGAAAAAGTTGCTTTTATTGGGCTTGGACTGATTGGTTCAAGTCTTGCCCGTGTCATTGTGGCAGAAAAATTAGCGCATCATGTTGTGGCTTCGACACGTTCAGCAAAAACGCTTGAAGATGCAAAAAAACTGGGATTAATTGAAGCGGGTTATCGCGATCCAGTTGAAGCAGTTCAAGGGGCTGATTTGGTGGTCTTGGCTTTGCCTGTACGTGCTACGCAACAGGTTTTACAAACCATACGCCCTTATTTAGCTGAACATGTCATCATTACAGATGTTGGCAGTACAAAAGCTAATGTTGTCGATGCTGCCAAAGCGGTGTATGGTGATGCACTCCCCCCAGGGTTTGTACCAGGACATCCAATTGCAGGTTCTGAGCATACCGGTGTACATGCAGGTAAAGTAGATTTATTTGTCAATCATAAAGTCATTCTTACGCCTTTGGACAGCAGTGCAGATTGGGCCATTACAAAACTGATTCAACTGTGGCAAGCAGCAAAGGCTGAAGTTATTTGTATGGCCGTTGATAAACATGATGAAGTACTTGCACATACCAGTCATCTTCCGCATTTAATGGCATTTAATTTGGTTGAGCAATTGGCAAATCGTGAGGATAATCTCGATATTTTCCGTTATGCCGCAGGCGGATTTCGTGATTTTTCGCGTATTGCCGCAAGTGACCCACAAATGTGGCATGATATTTTCTTTGCCAATAAAAAAGCCATTTTAAATGCTGTAGATGGTTTTGAAGCTCAATTGGCCATTATTCGTAAATTAATTGAAAATGAAGACTCGCAAGCTTTAATGGGTTTGTTAGGACATGCGCAAGCTGCGCGCCAGCATTTTAATCATATGCTCGCAAAAAAACCGTTAATGGAGAACAATAAAGTGACGACACAGCAATTTAAAATTTTACCTGGTAAAAAGCATTTTCAGGGTCAATTTAGTGTGCCAGGCGATAAATCTGTGTCACATCGTTCGATTATGTTTGGCGCAATTGCTGAAGGAACCACACATGTACAAGGTTTTCTGGAAGGTGAAGATGCTTTAGCAACATTACAAGCATTTCGTGATATGGGGGTAAGTATTGAAGGCCCTAAAAATGGTGAAGTCACTATTCATGGTGTCGGTATGCATGGCTTGAAAGCTCCTGCCAGTGCATTGTATATGGGTAACTCAGGAACATCCATGCGCCTATTGTCTGGACTATTGGCTGCACAAAAATTTGATTCAGTGATGACGGGTGACGCATCATTGTCCAAGCGTCCAATGGAGCGGATTGCAAAACCATTGCGTGAAATGGGTGCACATATTCAAACCACGGGTGAGCGCGGTACACCGCCAATTTCGATTACGGGCAATCAAGCTTTGGCGGGTATTCATTACGATCTACCCATGGCTTCTGCGCAAGTAAAATCAGGTATTTTACTGGCTGGTCTATGGGCAGAAGGGGAAACCTCAGTCACTGAACCAGAACCTACACGTGATCACACTGAACGTATGTTACGAGCATTTGGTTATGATGTGAAGACAGATGCCAATCGTATTTCATTACAAGGTGGCGGTAAACTGTTGGCAACTCATATTCAAGTTCCTTCGGATATTTCATCTGCGGCATTTTTTATGGTAGGTGCTGCCATTACTGAAGGTGCGGATATTACTTTGCAAGCAGTGGGTGTTAACCCAACACGTACAGGTATTATTGAGATTTTAAAACAGATGGGTGCAGATTTATCTGTTGAAAATGAGCGTATTGCAGGTGGTGAACCGATTGCGGATATCCGAATCAAAGGTTCAACAACCTTAAAAGGCATTCATATTCCTGAAGATCAAGTACCATTGGCGATTGATGAATTTCCAGCTTTATTTATTGCTGCTGCTTGTGCTGAAGGGCAAACAGTACTGACAGGTGCTGCAGAACTTCGTGTTAAAGAGTCTGATCGTATTCAGGTAATGGCAGATGGGCTGAAAATTATGGGGATTGATTGTACGCCTACCGTTGATGGTATTATCATTGAAGGTAAGGGACGCTCAGGTGAGTGGGGTGATATTTTTACAGGAGGCGAAATAGAATCGCATCATGATCATCGTATCGCCATGAGTTTTTCGATGGCTGGTTTACGTACTTCTGGTGAAATTAATATTCTGGGTACTGAAACTGTGGCAACGAGTTTCCCAACCTTTACAGAATTAGCGACCCAAGCCGGATTAGCAATCCACGTTAGTGCATAATACTTTATCATTGGCATCGCCCTGATGGCGAAATGATGCATCGTTTTCTGTGAAATAGCCAAGTATTGACTTGGCTATTTGTTTTTAAATATGCTAAAACCATACTATAATAATGCCTATAGGTTATGTCATGCGTAAATTAAAATTTGTAGCCAAAAGCGAAATTAAAAATCAATATCATACGCCAGATGATGTACAACAATATATTGCCCATCTTTTGACAGAGCAACTTTGCCAACAGGGTTTTGCAACATTGGCGCAAAGTGGTGCACAGGTTGCAGTGAGTGTTGATGAACGCGCTTTACCTTTATCGATCACCTGTGAAGCTCGTAGCGAAGATGGTCATATGGTCTGTCAAATTGCCTCATATCCAGCAGAAGATCAAGACTGGCTTGAGCGTATTACTGAGCAAAGTTTGCTCAACCAGTTGGCGCAGGCTGTAGAAAATACCTTAAAGAAAAATCAAGCCTTGAGTGAGTTTGAATGGTCTTCAGTATAGTTTAATCGCCAAGTCAACAAGCACAGTTATCTGTTATTACAGGTGGACAACACGATGTTGCTGCAAAACATGCAGCATAGGTTGTCGATCAGTTGCGACTTTTTCTGAAACACTGGATTGACTCGGTATAACATCACATCATGCTGCTGTATGAAAAAAAGAATCAATACCGCATCATCTTTAATTAAAAGTGCCTATTGATCTGTGACTGTATTTTACATGAAGATGCTCTTATGATTGAAGATCTGCCATATTTCTACTTGATCGAGAATAATGATAGGCGATTGAGGGATAACAGCCATGTTATGAGCACATATACATGGTTATTTGGTTGTGATCTGGTGCAATGCTATCGGCATGTGGTCTTAAAATGCTGCATGCAAAGATCAAACGCTATAAATGAGCGATTGATTGATAGATATGCTGCATTGGGTTAGGGCAATGATAACTAAATTTAGGTGCCTATCTCATCCGATCATTAAGTTGAATCCATATCCACTAATCGTAGCTATGTTGTTGAGTAAAACGACTGCGTAGATTTTGTCGGATTGCCTCAATGGTCCATATCCAAAAAGCGGTACCGACAAATTCAGAAATTAATGCTTCAGAACCTGCTGTCCATAACCAACCTGATAGGCCCAGTAATGGCACCACTAAACCATGTGCAAAAACAGATACTCCAATACCAAAAATAATACCATGTAGCATTCTTGCTTTAACAAAATATTCATTTAGTACGCAATAAATAATAGCGATCACAATTGAAAATAAAATATGAACACCATTACCGCCCCAATTTACCGTGTAATCCATCCAATGATAGACCATATCACTGCTATGAAAGCCTAACTTATCCAGTAATACCATCGGTGGTGGTAATGTTTCTGGGGTTCTTGGAGGAATTAAATCTTCAAAGCCTGATTTTACCAGTGCAGAAATAATGCCGGCAATAATACCAATATAAATCGCTAGATAAATATGCCGAGTATTTTTGTCACGTGTTTGAAATAAATTGTACATGATTATTCTCAAGTTAGTATTATTGTGGTGATGATTTTTTAGTCATCATTCGATTTAGTATTTAAAGGATTTATATCGTATTCAGTATAAAAAGATAAATATTTCAACTGATGTATTTTTGTAGCCAAATGCGATTGAATACAGCAATGATGAATTGAGGAGATTAGCTGTAATGATCAAATCACTTTGCAATTTCTCTGTATTGTGATGCTCAGGCTGGTGATACACATATCATAGCGGTTTTATAATGTTGATTTGCATCAGGGTGTTTTATCATCCATTTGTTGTTGTACTATTGTGATGCTGACTAAAAAACTCAACCTATGGTTATGACGACTTTAGATTTAGATCGTGTAGTAGATCATTGCGCTAAAGTAATCATGTATTTTCTTCAACCAGCATATAGACCAAATCAAGTTCAGGGCAATCATAGCCCATACCACTGAGTGCAGCAGTAATTTGTCCTCTATGATGAGTTGCATGGTTGAAAACGTGAAGTAATGTTGCTGCATAGGGGAGTGAAATGATTTGGCCTTTTGATGTGGTGTAGGTTAATTGCTGTTTAAATTTCTTCACATCTACGGTTGCTAAAAAATCTGGCCAATGTTGGGCACGTTGTTCTAATTGATTGAGAAGCTGATCTTTATCAGCTTCTATGATGCTATTTAATGCTAGGGCTGGTGTGGGTTGGGAGCAAAAGCGGGCAAACCATAAGTAATGTTCTCCGACCAGTAAATGATTTAATGTGCCAGAAATACTTTTAAAATACAGTCCACATTCTGCATTAAATTGTTGCTCGGTCAATTGGCGTAATTGTTGATTTAACTTATAGGTTGCCCAAATATTGTACCGTGCCAATAATTTAAACATTGCTAAATCCATAAATGACTCACTGAGCAGTAGATACCATCAATGCGATCTACTGTATCAGGAGTTGGCGAAAAATCTATGATCAGCCTTGTATATAACGCATTGAATTGATTGTGGAGCCATAGTATGTGTATAAGACGATCAATATGAAAAATATGGATCGGATATTTTAATCAGCATGTAGACTTAAAAAACGAGACATCGTAATGCGCAATACTTTTAAATAGCCAGTAAAGAAATGATTGGCACCAGGTAAAATAGTGATTGAATGTCGCTGTGGCTTTGCCCATTGAATCAAATCTTGAAGTGTGGTGATACGATCTTCCTCGCCATGAATCAATAAGATATCTCCTTGAATTGCCGGTGTAACATAATGGCGGCTATCGGCGACAGTTGCTGTTGGTAAAGCACATAAAATCATTTGTTTTGCTTGTAACTCAGCCGGAAGTCGTGCATGCGTTTTGGCGATGATATGGGCACCAAAACTAAAACCAGCCGCATAAAAGCATAATCCTTGGTGTTGCTGACGTGCATAGGCAATCACCGCTAAGATATCCTCAGTTTCTCCGATACCATGGTCATGATGTCCCTCGGTTTGTCCTGAACTTCTAAAACTAGGGCGATAAACAACACAGTCATGTGCGAGATAGGTTTGTGCCAAAAGGGTGGGTATTTTATGCTGTGGTGTACCCCCTTCTAAAGGATGAGGATGACACACCACTGCGAATCCTTTAATCTCTTGTGAAGGGTAATCGACCAAGACTTCAATTTTTCCAGCATCACCAGAAATAAAAATTTGTTTAGACATCATGGGAGTAAGCATAATAGGTAACACTTAACTATTTTACCGATCATTTTCACTAAAAACATGAATTGGTATTAAAATAATACTGCTGTTATAGTTGGCGATTGATTCATTATGTATCGTGATATTGTAATTCATACAATTTAAACAGGTTTGTTATGCTTGCCCTTATATCCCCAGCAAAAACGTTAGACTATGAAACGCCGTTGCCAACGGATCATTTTACTTTGCCCCGACTTTTACAACATAGTCAATTATTGATTAAAGATTGTCAAAAATTATCGGTAAGTGAAATTGCTGCACTGATGAAAGTCAGTGAAAAAATAGCATTACTTAATCATGCACGTTTTCAAGATTGGCATGTTGATTTTAATCTTACCAATGCACGTCAAGCCATATTTGCATTTAAAGGAGATGTTTATACTGGCTTAGATGCTTATGATTTAAATGAAAAATCTATTCAATTTGCGCAACAGCATTTACGGATGCTTTCGGGTTTATATGGTTTATTACGTCCATTGGACTTAATGATGCCATATCGTTTAGAAATGGGTACACGTTTAAATAACATTCGTGGTCCTCATTTATATGCATTTTGGGGAGAATATATTACAGATTTAATCAATGCTGATTTAGCCCAGTCTAATTCATCATTATTGGTCAATCTTGCCTCTGATGAATATTATAAAGCTGTGATTGAATCAAAAATTAATGCAGAAATTATCAAGCCTGTATTTTTGGATCAGAAGCATGGCAAATATAAAGTCATTAGTTTTTATGCTAAAAAAGCCCGTGGTTTAATGGCACGCTATATCATTGAAAATCAACTAAGCCATCTAGATGATTTAAAATCATTTCAAGCAGAAGGCTATTATTATGCAGCAGAAAGCTCACTTGCCGGAGAGCTGGTTTTTAAACGTGATGAAATATAAGTCATCGTGATGAGCTATGGATTAAATTTGCATTTTGACCAATGCTTGCTCAAATGTACCTTGTCGGTGAAGAACAGACAAGGTCGCACTAAAAAACCATAAGGCCATGGCTGAGATGAGCGCTTTAATTTAGCTATGGGTTTTAAAAATATCGATAGTCCTTAAACGACTTTGTTTAAGATCAACTATGGGCTGTGGGTATTTTAACGCAATATGCGGGTTTTTTGCATAAGGTTGATGAATGGTTTTGGCATTTAAATGGGCCAATTCTGGTAACCATTGGCGAATATAATCGCCATTAGGATCAAATTTTTCTGATTGACTGATTGGATTAAAAATTCTGAAGTAAGGCACAGCATCTGTTCCTGTAGAAGCACACCATTGCCATCCGCCATTATTGGCCGCTAAATCACCATCGATTAAATTTTGCATAAACCACTGCTCACCTTGACGCCAATCGATCAATAGGTTTTTGGTTAAAAACATGGCAGTAATCATTCGAACTCGATTATGCATCCAACCTGTGGCTAATAACTGACGCATGCCAGCATCTACAATTGGAATACCCGTTTGTCCCAATTTCCATGCTTCAAAATCTAAATCGGCATGACGCCATGGAATATGTTGGGTATTTAATTTAAAGGGTTGGTATCGAGATAATCGAGGAAAACTGTATAGGATATGTTGATAGAATTCACGCCAAATTAATTCATTTAACCAAGTTTCTTGACCTTGATGATAAATATGAAATTGAGCATTGTTTGTTTTAAACAGTGCTGCTAAGCATTGACGAATAGAGAGTAGTCCTGAATTTAAATATGGAGAAAGAAGACTGCTACCTTTGCTTGCAGGGAAGTCTCTTTTGAGATGATAATCTTGAATATGATCTTGAATAAAATTGTTGAGCATATCTTGTGCATATGACTCACCTACGGGCCAAAGTGCCTGTTTTTCGATTGGAATTGTATTTCCTGTTAATTCTTCTAGGGTTGGAATCTCTGCCGTGAATTGTTCTGCATTCTGCACGCTCGATTGAGCTTCAGGTTGCAAAAAAGGTTGTGGTAGTGAAATAATCAGTTGTTCAATACATTTTTTTTTAAACGCACTGAAAACTTGATAAGGTTGTTGGTTTTGATTGCGAATTGAACCTAAAGGAAATATGGTTCGGTCATGATATAGAATAAAATCTTTATTGATTTTGTTGAGCTTTTTTTGTACAATAGCATCACGTTGCAGCTCATTGATGCCGATATCAATATTGCCGTAGACATTTTGAATATCATGTTTGCTACAAAACTCACAGATAAAATTGGCGATATCGCGCCACCATGGAATGACTTCAATTTGCAAAGGAATATTCAGTTTTTGTAGTTGCTGTTTTAATTGTTGCAATTGTCGCAGATAAAAGTCAATTTTAATGGCTGCATCATGATGCTGTTGCCATTGTGCTGGAGATAAAATCACCAAGGCAATCGTCGTCTGGTTTTGTAGTGCATACCAAAGCGCACTATTGTCGCTCACACGTAAGTCTTGTCTAAACCATATTAATGATTTTTTTTGCATAGCATTTATGTACTTTGATCAAATACCTATCGCTATTTTAGTCTTTAAACACGTCAAAATGATGTGAATTTTATGAGAAATAAGTAGAATATTGTGACATAAAAAAGGCCAAGTAAAAACTTGGCCTTAATGATCTATATGATCTTAGTGGTGATGACCACCTGCACCATGAACATGACCGTGCTCAAGCTCTTCTTCAGAAGCATCGCGAATTTCAACGATTTCAACTTCAAACGTTAAGTCTTGGCCAGCAAGAGGGAAGTTAGCATCAACGACAATGTTGTCACCTTCTACGGCTTTCACAGTTACAATTTGTACACCATCATCTGTTTGTGCTTGGAATTGCATGCCCGGCTGAATGTTCTCTACACCTTGGAACATTTGTGCTGGAACTTCTTGTACGAGATCAGGATTATATTCACCATATGCTTCAGCAGCAGGAATCGTGATAGTAAATTTTTCACCCACTGTTTTACCTGCGAGTGCTTTTTCTAAACCAGGGATGATATTCCCAGCACCATGCAAATAGGCAAGTGGTTCACCTTGAGATTGGTCGAGAGTTTCACCCTCTGCGTTAGTCAATGTGTAGTGGAATGAAACCACGTGGTTATTTGCAATAGCAGTCATGTTATTGATCCATTTCAATCTTAAGTTGGACATCATAATGGCAAAAAGCCAATGTTATAGAAGCAAATTTTTATTAAAGTGCTTTTATAGTACTGATGTTTTACATTGTATGGGGGTTATATAAATTAATTCAATGCTTTCTTGGTTTTTTTATTATATTTGTTGTGAGTGAATGGTTGTAATGACTGAGTGTTCGTGTATAGATGATCATAGCGCTGATATGACCAAATACATCAGGTGTATCTAGAAAAAGGGAACAATTAATGAAAATGTATCAAGTAGACGCTTTTACACAAGTTAAATTCAAAGGTAATCCAGCCGCTGTGTTGGTTTTAGATGAATGGCTGAGTGATGAGTTGATGCAAAATATTGCACTGGAAAATAATTTGGCAGAAACGGCATTTGTAAAGAAAATAGATGCAGAAAATTTTGCTATTCGTTGGTTTACACCAACAACAGAAGTTGATTTTTGTGGCCATGCAACCTTGGCCAGTAGTTTTGTTTTATTTCAATATTATGCTGTGCCTGAAACGATTTATTTTCATGTTAAACAACTGGGTGTTTTTATCGTTTCACATGCTGAAGATGGTCGAATTTGTATGAATTTCCCAATTCGCCCTGCTGAAAAATTATCAGATTATCCGCCATTATTGAGACAAGCATTGAGTAAGCCATTTAAAGCCGTTTATTTAAATGCACAGGCTTATATTATTGAGTATGAAACCGTACAAGATGTATTAGATGAGAAACCTAATTTTGAGTTATTAAAACAATTGGCACAGTATCGTACAGCAATTACTGCAGATGCTTCTCGTTTGGATCTTGCCATCACCGCTCAATCACAACAATATGATTGTATCTCTCGATATTTTGCACCAGCCAATGGGATTAATGAAGATCCTGTCACCGGCTCAATTCATACCGCGATTGCACCTTTATGGGCCGAAAAATTAGCGAAAACATCGATTATGGCTTATCAGGCTTCTGCGCGAGGTGGAACATTATATTGTGAAATTCTCGCAGATAATCGTATTGAAATTTCAGGTTATGCACAATTATATTTACAGGCTGAACTGTATCTTTAATTGATTGAGATATGAAATTCACCGGTGATGATTTTACATCTATAGTTGGCATAACAATGGATATAAAATCATCAGCGTATTGGGATTACAAATTCCTAGTTGAGTTCAAGCAAACATCCTAGGATATAGGTGAATAATGAGATTAATCATCTTGTATTGTAGCTAATTACACGATAGTTTTAATGATTGGCTTATGATCAGGCTTGATTTTGTCATTATTAATTGAATGGACGCATTCAGCAGTAAAATAGATAAAATACAGATTTTATGATGACCGATCATCTTTTATTCTTACTGATTGATCATAAATCAATTTAATTTTTAAGTAAAATAAAATGAATATTGTTATCATTCTCATTTGTTTCTAATGTATTTAAATTAAGATTTATAGTCATCATGAATATTTACTTTGCCATGACTATTTTGATATGGAGTCATTATGCTGTTTGGTTTTAATCAGGTTGTTATTTCACTATTCATCATCGGAATAAGCAGTCCCATTTTGGCACAGCCTATTTTAGTCAAAAAACAACAAAAAATTGAGGAATATCAACTTGATAATGGCTTCAGGGTGATTCTTGCACCGAATGATAAAGAAAATAAAGTGTATATGAATACAGTCTATTTTACGGGATCTTTAAATGATCCTAACGGTAAAGGAGGATTAGCGCACTTACTGGAGCACTTAGCATTTAAAGGCACCCAAAATGTGCCGGGGGAAGAGTTTCAGCGCCGCCTAGATCAGCATACTTTATCCAATAATGCCAGCACCAGTTATTATGCAACCAAATATATTAATACCATTCGTCCAGAACAAAAGTCAATTAATGCACTGATTCATTTAGAAGCAGAACGGATGGATAAACTGATTCTACAAGAAAAGTTTGTACCGGCTGAAATCGCTATTGTAAAACGTGAGCGTGAAGTACGTATGGATCAGCCATTTGCAGTTTTAATGGATCAGGTATGGAAATCGGCATATGGTCAACAGTATTTTGGTCGGCTACCGATTGGTGATCTAGATGAATTGCAATCGATTAATATGCAAGAGTTAAACTCATTTTACCAAACATGGTATGCACCCAATAATGCTGTAATGATTATTGCTGGAAAATTTAATCAAGCTGAAGTTTTAAAACAGATTGATCAACAATTTGGTTCTATTCCTGCGAGGGCAGTACCACCGCAAGTACAAGTTCCTCCATTAGATACAAATCAAATTAAACAACGTCAATTTTTAGTAGAAAAAGGTAGTGATTTGGCCAAATTTAATATCTATTTAAATGGTCCAAATCAAAAGATTAAAACTGCTTTAGCAATCGCACCAGCACTGTATACTTTACAGCCAAGTGGTCATTTATATCAGCGTATGGTTGAAACGGGAATAGCAACCAATGTTTTAGCCTCATCCTATTTAGATCGGGATTTTAATGTGATATTTATGGGGGCTGTATTTTCACCAACAGATGATGAGAAGAAAGTTGCTGATACACTGATTCAAAGCGTTGAACAACATCAAACATTTAATGAGAGTGAGTTAAAACGCGTCAAAAATCTGATTAAAAATTCTCAGGAAAGTATGTTGAGCAATTCAACAGCAGTGGGAGAAATGCTCAGTGATTACGTTGTTTCATATCAAGGTAATTGGGCACAATATTTTACGGATCAACAGCAATTACAAGGTTTGACTGTAGAGCAAGTTAATCAAAATCTGAATGATTTTATTCAAGCACAAAATCGTATTGAAGGCGATATTAAACCAACCCCTGAAGCACAAAAAAAAGCGTTAACCCAGCAGCAGCCAATATTGACTAAAACTTTAGATCAAACACCACAACAGCCTGAAGTATTAAAAGATATCAGTACCTATCAGCGAGAAATTGCACAAAATGTCGTGACTTCTAAGCAACATTTATTGAATGCAGAAAAGAAAATTCAGCGTGGTGAATTGGCCAATGGTATGAAATATGCTTTATTTCCAACATCAACTCGCGACGACAAAATTTATGCTTTTATTGATGTTGATTTTGGTCAGGCAAAAAGTTTGATAAATAAGGCTGAACTAATTGATTTAACTGCATATTTGTTACTGCGTGGTTCTGATCAATATAGTTTACAAGACATTGCAGACCAGTCAATTGAAGCCGGTGGTGGTGCAAGCGCATCCTCTGCTCAAAATGGTATGAATATTGCTATTGTGGCTAAAAAAGATCAATTTGACCGTTTTTTTAAATTCATGATTGATGTGATGAAAAATCCAAAATTTGAACAGAGTCAATTTGATTTAATTAAACAGCAAACATTATCCAGTCTCGATCGTCCTTATACAGAACCAGCTGTTGTGGCAGGTATGACATTATCTCGTGTTTTGGAGAAATATCAGCCAGGTGATCTACGTTATCATTTCGAACCAGAATTGGTCAGAACACAGATTAATGCTGCGACGAATGAACAAGTTAAACAGTTTTATCAGCAATTTTTTGCAATGAATCATGCGCAAATTGCAATTACTGGTGATTTTAATCCACGGAAAATGCAAAAATTTCTGCAACAAGAATTTGCCAATTGGAATGGGCAGGAGCCGTATGAACGACTCGATTCACCTTATCAAGCTTATCCGGGGCAAAAGATTCATGCTTTAGCGGAGCAGCGTGAATTTGGTAGCTATGCTGCAGTATTGGTTTTTCCAGTCGGTGCGGATCATCCAGATATGCCAGCATTGACTGTTTTGCGTAATATTTTGGGCGAATCACAATTATCTTCTCGTCTAGCAAAAGAGTTGCGTGAAAAGAATGCCTTGGTCTATGGCTTTAGCAGTACAATTAATTTTAATCAATATCAAGATTCAGGTGCTTTAGCGATTGATGCACAATATACCGCAGGTAAAGCAGCACAAGTTTCACAAAGCATTCATGATGTATTCAATGATTTGATTAAAAATGGTGTAACTGAGCAAGAGTTGGCTGCTGCAAAAGCAGATATTATGAAAAAGCGTGTTACTGCATTAGAAGATGAGCGCCGTATTCATCGTATGTTAGTACCGCAATTGAAGTTAAATCGTGATTTACGATTTCGTGAGCAGAGAGATCTCGCAATTGCACGATTAAGTAAAGCAGATATTGATGCTGTGATTAAAAAATATATTCAACCTAACAATTTAGTTGAAGTGATGGCAGACCAATATGGAACCACACAGCCTTAGGGAGATTAGTATCGGATGATGATGGTATTGATCAGTCCTTATATGTAGTGTTTAGATTGATGATGGCGTTTAACGATAAACGCCATTTTTGAGTGTATTTTGATCTTTATGGATTGATCCATATAGATAAGAGGATAAATCACAGACGACCATCAAATCAGGCATTATCAAAAGCGTGCAGGATAATCAATGATTGTGTTTATTGGTGTGAAATTCCTCATTATGACGGAAACGTAAATAGTTTTCGAATTGCTCACAATACTCATCATAATTATCTTCTAGCATCATTTGAAATTGCTGCAGAATATATGACATCACTTGTTGTTTCGCATCGCGCATTTCATTGCCATCTTTAAAATTATTGGCAGCGACCCATGTATTAAAACGTGCGGTTGCAAACAGCATAGCAGCACTGACTTGTCCACGTTTGTCACTCGGATTTTCCTGACTACCTTTTTCAATACGAGAAAAATCATTTGCTTGTTGAATAAACTCATCTGCACGTTCAAAAAAAATGGCATTTAAAGCTTCTTCTTCGGTGACATCCGTTGCTTCAATTTTTTGCACCATGAACTTTTCCTAATCTAAAATCAATGCTGCATTATAGGCAAAGCCTTGCAGAAACTAAACCTTTCGCGTAATCTTAAATAGCCTAAGTATATAAAAAAGTCATGGGTGATAGTATGCAAGAGAGTATTGCGGTACAAACTTTAAAAAGTGATATTGCCTTATTACGTCAGAATATTTGGCCACCAGTCAATTTAGCCAATGTGGAAGGTTTACCGATTTATTATGGACTTAAATCTGAGGTAGATGATTATTATAAACAATGGACAGGATTGATTGAACGTGCTCAAGATTTGTTTCAACCTTTTATGGACGATGAGGTTCTCGATGAAATTCATTTACCGAGCCATTTAAATTTACCCTTATTTTATTTTCATGTAGATCGAATTCGTATCAATAAAACACGTGCCAAGGAATCAAAAACATTTCGTGGTGTGGCAAGATTGTTAGATAAATGCGGTCAATTTGAAGCTCAACAAATCACAGCGATGCATCATTG
Source organism: Acinetobacter sp. SAAs474 (assembly GCF_032823475.1). Taxonomy (NCBI): domain Bacteria; kingdom Pseudomonadati; phylum Pseudomonadota; class Gammaproteobacteria; order Moraxellales; family Moraxellaceae; genus Acinetobacter; species Acinetobacter sp. SAAs474. The sequence continues at coordinate 2,546,017 of NZ_CP127915.1, read as the reverse complement.
GTTAGATCATGATGAATCTGCAGTATTGGTTGCACATCGCGAGTTTATTGATTTAAGAACCTATGTATTTCAACATCGACAAAGTGAGTACACCAGAACACGATTTTATGTGAATGGTATCGTATTAAGTGTTGAGGATGATTTTAAATTAATTGATGCACGAGATAAGCCTCGTAAACAGCGTAATGATCGTTATTGTGATCCACTTGCAGATAATCAGACGTGGAAAATCTTTGGTAAATATCGTTAATGGGACGTTAGCGATAAAAAATGTTGCCAGATATACTGAAGCAGAGTTTGTATTTAGCGAATTGTGCTAAATTTCCCATCTATGCGTGAACAATAGTGTTTCTCAGGGCATAAGCGTCTAGCAGTAGGAATCTCCGTCCTTGAGGTCGGAGAGGATGTCAAAGATGATGATATTGCAGCCATGCAAATAAAGCTTGATAAACCTGTTTTCGAACAGGCGCACTAGAAAGAACTAAATCATGTATACCGTTTTGAATTTCACATAGAGTGACATGGCCTTTTAAATGGGCTGCCCATTTTTCAATATCTTTAACGTTTAATATAATATCACTGGTTTGTGCTTGCTGATTCCACTGTTTTGGTGCAGTAGTTTGTGATGAATACATCACCAGTGTAGGTACACTTAAATAAGGACCTTGATGGATCTCTTGTTGTGCTTCATAAATTGCATGAATAAAACTTAATGGAATATAGGGGACTTTGTCTTTTTTCCATTCAAGATTAAAATTCCATTCACCATGAAATAGTCGATGTAAACTTGCAATATAATATTGGTTCATTGGATTGGGAACTTGCAGGTCAGGAAATTTTTTACCCAATTGATTTAAAACAGGAATAGCAAGCATTTTTTGTAGGTGAGGTAAATTAAAGTCATAAAAGGGACTATTTAGCCATAAGCCTTTAATTAAGGGATGATTGATATGATGTGCGATATATAAGGTGCTAATTAAGCCACCTGTTGAATGGCCCGACAATATAACCTGATCATGCTGTTCCTCTGCAATAATGGCTAGTGCTGTTGAAATTTCTGCATCATATTCAGATAAGTTGCGGACGGCATAAAATTTTTGATGAGCGAGGTGTGATCGACCATATTTACGTAAATCGAGTGCATAAAAGTCAAAATGATGTTGATTAAAAGCTTCAGCCATTTCAGTCTGAAAAAAATAATCTATAAAACCATGTAGATAAAGTACTGCTTTTTTTGTTGGTGTGACTGCTTTTTTTCGAATCAGTGTTGCGATGACTTGACCATCCTCATCATCAGGAAAGGGTAAATCCATCCGCTCATATTCTGCGCCTAAAATATCTTGACGATAAGATCGATTTTTTTTCTTGATCATTGCAATGCCTATAAAAAAGAGTACATGGTATGGATATTTATTTGTAGCAAATTGGCTTTATAAAATAAAACCATAAAAAGTAATGAATTGCTAACTCTTGCTCATCATATTGTCGAGAATATGCGGTGTATTGTTCTTTTAAAATAGATGAGGAGAAAATTAGTTCGACTTAACTTTTTTAACAAAAGATTGTAGGCTATAACAGTTTTTGAATGGTATAGGTCTTATGAAACAAGAAACTGCACTAAAGCTTATGAAAGCAGGTGAAAATATTTTTTTAACAGGCTCTGCTGGTGCAGGAAAAACCTATACTTTAAATCAATATATTAATTATTTAAAAGCACGTAAGGTTCCTGTCGCGATTACAGCATCGACTGGAATTGCTGCGACACATATGAATGGAATGACGATTCATACTTGGGCAGGTATTGGGATTAAAGATATGCTGACAGATGATGATCTGAAGCGTATGAAAGAACGAAAATATTTAAAAGAACATTTAGAAAATGCCCAAGTCTTGATTATTGATGAAATTTCAATGCTTCATGCCAAACAGTTAAATCTGGTCAATCAAGTTTTAAAATACTTTAAAGAAAGTGATCAGGCCTTTGGTGGAATTCAGGTTATTGTCGCAGGTGATTTTTTCCAATTACCTCCTGTTGGTAAAAATGATGAAAAAAATAGAGATAAGTTCTGTTTTATGTCTGATGCTTGGGTTGAGGCAAAATTTCGAGTGTGTTATTTGACAGAACAATATCGTCAAGGAAATGATATTTTAAATGATATTTTAAATGCGATTCGTCATCAGTCTATTCAACAACAACATATTATTGCTTTACAAAATACTAGGCATCAGGATATTGGTGAAACGTTTACACGTCTTTATACCCATAACATGGATGTGGATACACTGAATCTCAAACATTTAAATGAAATTGATCAAGATATACGTCAGTTTGATGCGCAATGTGATGGGAATGATAAATTAATTGAGACCCTTAAATCATCAATTCGAGCACCTGAAGTATTGGTCTTAAAAAAACAGGCCAAAGTGATGTTTGTCCGTAATAATTTTGATCTGGGCTATATCAATGGCAGTTTGGGTGAGGTGATTGGCTTTGAGGATGATGATGAATATGGGTGTTTGCCTAAAGTAAAATTAACAGATGGCAGTATTCTATTGGTTGAGCCTGAAACTTGGTCTGTAGACAATGATGCTGGAAAAACGATTGCTAGCTTTCAACAAATTCCATTACGATTGGCATGGGCTATTACGATTCATAAATCACAAGGGATGACTTTAGCAGCAGCAGAAATTAATTTAAGTCATACTTTTGAAAAGGGTCAAGGCTATGTGGCTTTATCTCGCTTAAAGTGTTTAGATGGTTTGCGTTTATTAGGATTTAATGAGCAAGCATTAGAATTAGACAGTTTAGCCATTAAAGCGGATCGTCGTTTTCAAGAGTTATCTGCTGAAGCTGAAGAAAAATTTCAGCATATTGATTTAACGCTACAACATAAAGCATTTATTCGCCATTGTGGTGGAACACTAAATGAAGCTGAGATTGATCGTAATGCACGTAAAATTGCAAAAAATGCAGCAAAAGAAAGTTATGCAACAGCCACATTAGATGAAACACGGGCTTTATTTGAAGCAGGATATGAAATTCAAGATATTGCACATGAACGTGGCTTAACGCCTGCTACGATTATTAATCATTTAGGCCGCTTACATAAAGAGCAAGGATTGGATATTACAGTAGCCAGTCCTGGTGACGAAATCGTTGAACAGGTACGCAAGATTTATAAACGGTTGATCAAACGTCAAGATGGCCAGCATTTTAATGATGATGGTTCAATTAAATTACGCCCGATTGTTGAATTAACACAACCTAAAATGGCTTATGATCAAGTCCGTTTAGCATTATTATTTGTTGAATAGAGTGGTTGGTTATTTTGATTTCATCATCGATCAAGCGCCTGATATAAGCGATGAGGCGCTTGATGATGAGTATTTCACGGTAATACAAAACATTAGTACTTTTTAACTTGAAGAATTTTATACACCACTAAACCAAAAAGTAATCCCCAAAATGCAGATCCAATCCCAAAAAATTGCACACCAGAAGCACTAAATAAAAAAGTCAGTAAAGTTGCTTCACGCTCTGTTTGTTCTTTAAATGCCAGAGCAATGTTATGCCCAATCGTACCAAATAATGCGATACCTGCCAGTGCAATAATTAGAATTTTAGGAAAGGAGAGCAGTAGACTGGTCAATGTTGCAGCAAAAATACCCATTATAATGTAGAAAAAACCACAACTGATACCGGCAATATAACGTTTAGTTGGATCTGGATGGGCCTGATCATCTAGACTAATTGCTGCACTAATTGCCGCAATATTCACACTAAAACAGCCGAAAGGTGCCAATATTGCTTGGGCAGTACCTGTCCAACCAATGAGATGCTTAACATGGGGTTCATAATGATAGCTTTTAATCATAGCCAGCCCAGGTAAGTATTGCGATGCCATGTTAATGACAAATAAAGGTAATGCGAGTCCAAAAAATGCGGACCATGAAAAATGTGGTAGCATCAGTATGGGCGTTGCTGGGCTGAGCTGAATATGTCCGAGTTTAAAATCAACAAAAAATGGAATTAAAATAATTGCAGCCACAACAGTCATCACAATACTATAACGAGGCCATAAACGTTTTGAGAGAATATAGGCAGTTAATAGAGATAAAATAAATCCCCAATGTGTTTGCATGGCTATAAAAATATCAATACCAAATTTGAGTAGCACACCAGCCAGCATAGCACTGGTTAAACTCTGCGGAATATAGTGCAAAATTTTGGTAAAGATGCCCATAAAACCGAATAGGGCAGTTATAAGTCCACATAACAAAAAAGCACCAATCGCTTCGTATAAATTATAACCTTGCGCTGAAGCAATGATTAAGGCGAGGCCTGCGGTTGACCATGATGTGGCAACAGGATAGCGAAATTTCCAAGAAAGTATTAAGCCGCAACAACCAATGCCGATTCCTAAGGCCCAAAACCATGAGGTAATTTGTGCTTGATTTGCGCCAAGTAGCTGTGCTGCTTGAATCACCAGTACTGATGAAACACTAATTCCTACAAGAAAGGTAATAAAGCCAGCGAAAATGGCAGGGATTGATAAATCTTGAATTATTTTAGGCATAGTTCCGTTGCATGGTCAGATAAAAATAACAGGATTTTGCTATCATACGCTTTCTTTTTATAAGGTTGAAGTTGCAAGTTTTATACCAAAGCCACAAAATAAGACGCCTACACTTGCCACACAGATTGCAGTAAATTTATAACGATATGAAAAATAGCGTGCCAATGCTGCACCTGAGAAGATCAAAAGTGTTAAATAGCCCATACTAATGATTTGTAATACAGTTGCTAAAGCGGCAAATGTAATGGCAGGATAAGGATAAGCAGGATCAACAAACTGTACAAAAAATGACAGATAAAACAAAATGGCTTTGGGGTTTAAAATACTAATCGTTAACGCGGTACGAAAGGGTTTAAGCTGTTCCAAGGATGGCGGTTGACGAAGTTGTGCTGGTGTTGCAACAGCCTTCCAAGTATGTATTGCAGCTAGACACAATTTCACGCCTAAATAACTGAGATAGATTGCGCCAATAATTTTCAGCAGAATAAATAACCAAGGAAAGGTATGCAGTAAAGAGGCGGCTCCCAATGCTGTTAACAAAATGAGAATTAAATCACCAGTATAGACGCCTAAAGCACCTTGATAACCTGCTTTTATCCCATGTTTTGATGCAATTGACATCACAAATAAAGAATTAGGGCCAGGGAGTATCACAATTAAAATAGTACCAATGATAAATGTGGTTAAATCGGTGATCCCCAACACAGGACAATGATCCTAAATAAAAAGCCGAGAGATATTATAACCTCATCGGCTGATATGCATAGTGAATATTTAGCGATTAGACTTTAATTTCAGCATCAAGACCACAAGACTGGCGGAGTAAAATTTTTAATTGCTCCCGTGCCTTAATGAAGCCATCAATACCACCCTGTAATAGTTCAGTGGTCATTAAATCATTTTGTACCAGCATCTTAAATGTAGTTTCATTTAAAGATTGTGCCTGATAAGGATGAGGAGTACTCATATGATTTAAAGAAAGCTGTGGGGTTACAAGACGATCATCTTGTTGCATTTCAGCTAATAGATTTGGCGCAACAGTCAGTAAGTCACAACCTGCTAAAGCCAGTACTTGTTCAATACTGCGGAAGCTTGCCCCCATAATTTCCGTTTTAATTTCATGTTGTTTATAGAAATAATAAATTTGTTTAACCGAGAGTACGCCCGGATCTTGTTCGATTGGGTAGTGATCTAATTTTTCAAATTTTTTATGCCAATCTAAAATTCTTCCAACAAAGGGTGAAATTAACGTGACTTTAGCATCGGCACAAGCCTGTGCTTGATGCATGCCAAATAACAAAGTGAGATTACAATGAATATTTTCAGCTTCAAGTTGTCTGGCTGCTTGAATGCCTTCCCATGTTGACGCAATCTTGATTAGAATACGCTCTTGATCAATACCATGTGATTGATAAATAGCAAGAAGATCTTTGGCCTTGGCCACAGTTGCAGCAGTATCATAAGACAGTGCAGCATCCACTTCAGTTGAAACCCGTCCATCAATCAGCTTTAAAATTTCGATACCGAATTGAACAGTGAGAATATCAATAGTACGTTCAATGAGCTGATCATCAGTATAAGCTTCGTCTTTGGCTTGTTGATAGGCCGCCTCAATTAATTTGATATTTTCAGGTTGACTGGCTGAGGCTGTAATTAATGATGGGTTGGTTGTTGCATCACGTGGACGAAACTTTTTAATGGCATTTAGGTCGCTACTGTCGGCAACAATGATGGTCTGTGTTTTTAATTGATCTAAAGCGGATAATGTCATTTTATTTAGTTCTTAAGCGTTGTTACTTTAATTTACTTATAACATAAACTTTTTGGCGTAAAAGTCTTTCTGGATTGTTTTCTATCAAATTAATTGCTGTTTTCTTTGATTTCGGATGTGATTGATTAAGAAGTGTGCAGCCAATCCAAGTTCATGTTCACGATTCCATACTAAATCGACAAAATATTCAAATGCAGGGGTAAAATCGCTAATGTTTAAAATCTTCAGTTTTTTTCGAAGATATGCATTTTCATTAAACATCTCAGAAGGTAAAACACCCCAGCCCAAACCTTGTAAAATTAGGCTGCAAGCAGAGTGGTGATTATCTGTACGCCATGCTTGTTTGGAAAAAAGTAATTCTGGTTTAATATTACGATCTCGACTCGCGACGACAATTTGTCGACTTTGTCGTAGTTGTTCATAACTAATTTGATCATATTGTGCCAGTTTATGTTGTATCGCAACCACAGGAATTAAGGTTGCTCTTTTTAGCTCAACAAATTGTTCACTGTTATTTAATTGTTCACGTTCAAACATTAAAGCCAGTTGTGCTGAATTATTAAGAAGCATTTTCATAGCATCTTCTTGCGGTGCAGAGAAAATATTAATTTGTAAGTCAGGAAACTGTGTGGCCAATAATACAATATATTTAGTCCACTCGGTATGGACCAGCTCAGAGACGATGACAATATTTAATTCAGCCTCTAGACCTTGGCTTAATGACTGAGCATGTTGTTTCCATTGATTCATCTCTATCAGTAAATGTTGTGTTTTTTCATATAGAATCTGTGCTGCGGGTGTGGCAACCGGCTCTCGACCAACACGTTGAAAGAGTTTTAGATTTAAATCAATTTCTAAATTAGCAATCGACATACTTACGGCTGATGGTACTTTACCTAAAGCACGTGCAGCAGCTGAGAATGAGCCAGTTTCCATGACGGTTTTAAAAATGATTAATTGTTCTTGATGAATATTCATAGTGCAACCTATCAATTATTTTGAAAGAATCTAACTTAATTTATCAATTAAATATACATATAATAAGGCTTAATTAAATTATAAAGCGAGTTTTTAAATGTTGATTTCCAAAAGAAGGATTGTTCATGCATTAAGTTATGAGATTATCCTATTGGTCATCATTGCTATTGCATTAAGTTATATCTTTGCTATTCCAATGGAAGTTACCGGTGTATTAGGTGTTGCGATGGCAGTGACCTCGGTACTTTGGAATATGCTGTTTAACCATTTTTTTGAAAAATTTGAAGCACGTAGAAAATTAAAAAGAACATTGGCTGTACGTATTTTACATGCGATTGGATTTGAAGGTGGTTTGATGATCGCGACCATTCCCATGATTGCCTATGCATTGAATATGTCATTTTTTGATGCGGTATTACTTGATTTTGGTTTAACCTTATGTATTTTAATTTATACGTTCATTTTCCAATGGTGTTATGACCACATTGAATATAAATTAGGTTATGAACCTGAATATCGTCAAAGTTAATCAGCCGCTTGAATTTTACTCAGATAAGGCTCTGTAAGCATCAATCTGAGTAAAATTGTACTGATATTCAATACACTTTTTTTATAAATATTTTTAAGCATATGAATTTTTGGATTGATGAAGAACCTTTCTAAGGTATGGCCAAATGTAGTTTTCTTAAAATATTACACAGTTGAATCATGGGCATACCCATTAGTGTGGTTTGATCTAGACCATTCATTTCTTCAAATAAGCTAATCCCCAAACCTTCACATTTAAAGCTTCCAGCACAATGCAGTGGTTGTTCAATGGCGACATAGCGTTGAATCTCATCTAAGTTCAGTTTTCTAAATTTAACTTTATAATGTTCAACAATAGTATGTTCAAACTGTTGCGCGCGTAGTTGTACACTAAGTGCGGTACTAAAATACACAATTTTATCTGAGTTGGCTTGTAACTGCTGAATGGCTTTCGTTTCTGATAGCGGTTTACCAATAAAAACATCTGGTGCACCTTCACGCCAAGCGACTTGATCTGAACCAATCACAATAGCATCTGGATATTGTTGTGAAATATGTGCTGCTTTCTCAAAAGCCAAGCGTTTTGCCAGATCGTCAGCATGAGCGTCATCGCGAGGAGACTCATCAATATCGGGCGCAATAACTTGATAGTCAAGTGGCAGGCGATTCATTAATGTTTGACGTGTTTGACTACTTGAAGCCAAAATAATACGAGGTTGAGTCATTACATTGCATATTCCATAAGAACATCAAGCGAAACATATGATAGTACCGATTGATGACATGCTTCTAATTTAAGGGGAGGTGCTTTTCCTGCTTGATAGGCATCTACCCATCGTGTGACACAAATACACCAAAAATCACCAGGTTGAAGTCCGATAAAGTCAATTTCAGGAATCGGTGTAATTAAATCATTGCCTGTTTGCTGTGAATAATTTAAAAATTCTGATGTCATTTGAGCACATACAGTATGTTGACCAGAGTCAATCGGCGAAATATGACAAAATCCATTTCTGAAATAACCTGTGATTGGTGAGTAGCAGCAACTGGCTAAAGGTTGTCCGAATACGTTAAATCGATTGATGTTCGGCTCAGGATGTATAGACATATTCTAGCTATTTCAATGTGACATCCCTCTATCATAATCAAAACTCAGACTTTCGCCATCTTTTCTATAAAAAGAAACTAACCTTTTTTTGTATAATCATTTAGAATCTGTGCGATTTTTAAATATATAAAGTGAGCTATACATGAACTTTCAACGTATGACTGAACTTGATTTAGCAGGTAAGCGTGTTTTGATTCGCGAGGATCTAAATGTTCCTGTTAAAAATGGTGTGATTACAAGTGACGCACGTTTACGTGCAGCATTGCCGACAATTCAAGCAGCTATAGATCAAGGTGCTGCGGTAATGGTGTATTCACATCTGGGTCGTCCAGTTGAAGGTGAGCCTAAAGCTGAGCAATCTCTCGCACCTGTTGCAGCATATTTAACACAAGCACTTGGTCAAGAAGTGCAATTACTAACAGATTATCTGGATGGTGTAGAGGTTGCTCCGGGTCAAGTTGTGTTGCTTGAAAATTGCCGTTTTAATGTAGGTGAAAAGAAAAACAACCCTGAGCTTGCTGCCCAATATGCTGCGCTATGTGATATTTTTGTTATGGATGCTTTTGGTACAGCACATCGTGCTGAAGCATCTACTGAAGGTGTGGCGCGTTTGGCAAAAGTTGCTGCTGCAGGGCCATTGCTTGCAGCAGAGTTAGATGCTTTAGGCCGTGCATTAAAAACACCAGAAAAACCAATGGTTGCAATTGTAGCGGGTTCCAAAGTTTCCACTAAACTTGATGTCTTGACTTCACTCTCTGAAATTTGTGATCAGTTGATTGTCGGTGGTGGAATTGCCAATACTTTCCTCGCAGCAGCAGGATATAACGTTGGTAAATCATTATGTGAGCATGATTTAATTGATACAGCCAAAGCGATTGCTGCCAAGGTTTCTGTACCATTACCAACAGATGTGGTAGTTGCTGATGCATCAGAAATTAATTTTGCTGACTTCTTAGGTTCTTTGGCTATGGCAAAAGCAACAGTGAAAAAGGTGGCAGATGTTACAGATAACGATATGATTTTGGATGTAGGTCCAGAAACAGCCCAAGCTTTTGCACAAATTTTAAAAACATCTAAAACAATTCTCTGGAATGGTCCAGTTGGTGTGTTTGAAGTGGATCAATTTGGTGAGGGAACCAAAGCACTTTCTTTGGCAATTGCTGAATCAGAAGGTTTTTCAATTGCTGGCGGTGGTGATACGCTAGCTGCAATTGATAAATACCAAGTTGCAGATCAAATGGGTTATATTTCTACGGGCGGTGGTGCATTCCTTGAATTTGTAGAAGGTAAAACGCTGCCAGCTGTTGCAGTATTATTAGAACGTGCTTAGTTTATAATTTTACTCGATGTGCCAATCAGTCCTGTTACTGATTGGCATGTTTAACATGTTAAAATCAACCATGAATTAAAATAAAGTTCACTTTTTGTGATGAACAAAAACAATTTTTCAATATTTCTGCAATCTTCTGTTGATCTAGACGTCATGAAAATGAAATATATTTGTCATATGCTTTTTTTGCTTTATAAAAGTTTGCCTTGAGACATCATGATGAAACCATTTTCTTTAATCGCAGTCATAATTGGAACTTCTTTGTTTTTAACCGCATGTGGCCAAAAAGACAAGGCGCCTGAAACGCCAAGTAGCAGTGAGGCATCAGCAGTAGCTGTTGAGGCTATTTCACCGCAGCAGCAAAGTGCAATTGATTCTGTTGACCAGCCTATTTTAGATGAAAAGAATAAGGATGTACCTGCTGATATTGCCAATGCACCAGCAGATGCCGTTACACCTCACCAAGACCATAATTAAAAAAATTTAAAAATATGATGGATATAGCGTTAAATATTATCCAAATGTAAAAAAGTCCTCGAATAAAGAGGACTTTTTTTTAAAAATCATCAAATGTTGCTGAATTGAAATAAATCACAAGGTAGAATAGGCCCACTACCTGGGAGGATATTATGGCTCTTATTTCATTGCGCCAGCTCTTGGATCACGCCGCTGAACACAATTACGGCGTACCAGCGTTTAATGTAAACAATTTAGAACAAATGCGTGCAATTATGCTTGCAGCAGATGCAACCAATTCACCTGTAATTGTGCAAGCATCAGCAGGTGCACGTAAATATGCAGGCGCACCTTTCTTGCGTCATTTAATTTTGGCAGCGATTGAAGAATGGCCACATATTCCAGTGGTTATGCATCAAGATCATGGTACTGATCCAGATGTTTGCCAGCGTTCTATTCAATTGGGTTTTTCATCAGTAATGATGGATGGTTCTTTAGGTGCAGATGGTAAAACACCAACATCATATGAATATAATGTGGATGTAACACGTCGTACTGTACAAATGGCACATGCTTGTGGTGTTTCGGTAGAAGGCGAAATTGGCTGTTTGGGTAGCCTAGAAACAGGTATGGCTGGTGAAGAAGATGGTGTGGGCGCAGAAGGCGTACTAGATCATTCACAGCTGTTAACTTCAGTAGACGAAGCACGCCGTTTTGTTGCAGATACTGATGTTGATGCATTGGCAATTGCTGTAGGTACATCTCATGGTGCGTATAAATTTACTCGCCCACCTACAGGCGATATTCTGGCAATTGACCGTATTAAAGAGATTCATGCAGCTTTACCAAATACACATTTGGTGATGCATGGTTCAAGCTCGGTGCCACAAGAATGGTTAGCTGTGATTAATCAATATGGCGGCGATATTAAAGAGACCTATGGTGTTCCTGTGGAACAACTGGTTGAAGCCATCAAGCATGGTGTGCGTAAAATTAATATTGATACCGATTTACGTCTAGCTTCTACGGGAGCAATGCGTCGTATGATGGCTGAAAAACCAAGTGAATTTGATCCACGTAAATTCTTCAGTGCAACTGTAGATGCAATGCAACAAATTTGTGTTGATCGTTATGAAGCATTTGGAACAGCGGGTCATGCCGATAAAATTCGCCCAATTTCTTTAGAGAAAATGGTGAGCCGTTATAAATAATCAGTATAATGATTGATAAAAAGCCCACATTTTGTGGGCTTTTTATCTGGAAAATTATTACGATTTTAGCAAATCTGCATGCTGAGTTAATCTGAAGCAGAGGATCTGTTGATCTGTATTCATAATGAACGCTATAAGATTGATGTGACATAAATGGCGAGTAATCTGCTATGTGAGCATGTTAGCCAAATCGTCAATGATGAGGCAAGAATTTTAGTTAGCATCAACTTTTGAATTGAAGAATTTAGACATGGAACTGATTTTTATTGCAGCACTGTGCAGTGTTGCTGTTTCAATTTTATTAAAAGTCTGTAGCAACACGGGGTTTATTCCTTTGCAAATGATTGCTTGGAATTATGCAGCTGCCAGTGTTTTGTGTTTTTTTTGGTTCAAGCCAGATATTGTCCATCTTTCCTTCACGCATACGCCGTGGTTGTTAATTGTTGCTTTAGGGGGGTTATTGCCCAGTGTATTTTTGTTTTTAGCCAAATCATTACAAACAGCGGGGATTTTAAAGACAGAAATTGCACAGCGCTTATCCGTAATTTTATCTTTAAGTGCAGCATACTTTATTTTTAACGAACAGTTTAATCACTATAAATGGTTGGGCATTGTTTGTGGCATATTGGCCATAGTACTGATTCTTTTTTCACAGCGTTCCTCAACCCAATTGACAAAAGATCAAGGTATACTTTATCTAATATTGGTATGGATAGGCTATGCTTGTATTGATATTTTATTAAAATATACCACAGGTCTAGGACTGCAATTTACCGTTGCATTGAATTTGGTATTTGTTGCTGCATTTATATTGGCTTTAAGTTATATCAAATTAACATGCGGTCATTTTGGTCAAAGAAAAAATATTGTTGCTGGTTTAGGATTAGGCGTAATTAATTTTGCCAACATTGCCTTATATGTGAAGGCACATCTATTGCTTAAAGATACCCCTGCAATCGTGTTTGCCACCATGAATTTGTTGGTTGTTATATTCGGTGTAATGAGTGGGCTACTTTTTTTTAAAGAAAGATTAAAAGTATCAGCAGCCATAGGTTTAATTTTGGGAATATTCAGCGTTGCCTGTCTGGCTTATGCAATGACAGCTTAAGTCGATCATGATACGTTTTATACTGAAACATGAAGATTAATTTGATACTGAATTAGGGTATTGCGATTGATCTGCATGCGTCAACATATCGTAGGCATTGCAGATCAATACTGTATGGATGCTATTTTATCTCTGCGATATTATAATGTTGTAAAAATATCTTCGGCTTTAAATCGTGATTTAGGTAGCTGTGCATTGAAATCTTGGTCACTATGAAAACCGAGTGTTAAAATCACAGAGGGAATAAGTCCTTGTTCAGGCAAATGTAATTCATTAGATAAAATCGCTTCATCAAAGCCACCAATCGGTGTCGCATCAATATGTTCAATACCTGCTGCCAATAACATTTGACCTAAAGCGATAAAGGTCTGATTTTCTGCCCAGCGTTGAATATCACCTTTTTCATGACGATAATATTCTATATAACCCAAACGTGTTGCTTGTTGAGCTTGTTTTGCAGCGGCATCTTTAAAACGGCCATTTAAATCATCAGATTCCAGCAATTTATGCAAATGTGTCTGATCAATATCTGCTTTGGTACAAAATACAATGGTATGAGAGGAATCTAAGACTTTTGCCGCATTATAGCTATATTGAGCAACCAATGCTTTGGCAATACGTGCTTTAGCCGGCGCATCATCAGCAATAAAAAAATGCCAAGGCTGAATGTTAATTGATGAAGGGGTGTATCTTAATACTTCAAGTAAACGTTCAAATTGTGCTGGTGGGATTTTTTTGCTTGAATCATAGGCTTTGGTCGCATAGCGAGTTTTTGAAACATTCAATAAATCCATGAAATTTTCCTTAATCAACTGATGGTGATGTGAATACATCATATCGTATCGGTTGTGATATTTAGTGTATGTATGTCATAAATTATACATAGATTTCTATGACCATTATGCAAAGTTAATTTTGAATTACCAATTCAATACTTTAATTTGTTAAATCATCATTTGCTTGATATATATGATTTAAAATAAACCTTAAGATGATGAATGAGTATGGCATTAAAATTTTTACAACATGTGCAAACGGATCATTTCTTAGATACATTGGTGAGTTTAGTGGTCGCCTTTGTTTTGGGGGGATTAATTGGTTTTGAGCGCCAATATCGTCAACGTACCGCAGGTTTGAGAACCAATGTGCTGGTCGCCTTAGGAGCTGCGATATTTGTTGATATTGCAGTTGCATTAAATGGTAGTGATGGTGCAGTAAGGGTGATTGCATATGTTGTGTCAGGCATTGGTTTTTTAGGTGCTGGTGTGATCATGCGTGAAGAAGGCAATATTCATGGCTTAAATACGGCAGCAACATTATGGTGTTCTGCCGCAATTGGTGCAGCAGCAGGAGCAGACTTGATTATTGAAGCACTGTTGGCAACAGGCTTTATTCTGGCAGCAAATATTTTATTACGACCAATTGGTCACGCTATTGATCGTCGTCCGTTAGATGACGATACCGAGTTATTAAATGTAATTTATATTATCTGCGGACGACAATTTAGTAAATTGGTCATGGATAAGTTGGATCAGGCTTTAATGCAATATCATTATCCTCCACAAGATATTGAGGTGGAGCCTTTTGGTGACGAAGATGTTGAAATTGCAGCAACTTTAATTGCGACATCAACCAATTCGGAAGATATCAATCATATTATTCAGTTATTAAATGATATGCCAGAAGTACGCCATGCGTATTTAGATAAAAATAGTTTAGCCTAAGCATTAATCTGGATCAGTAATTTTCATGCGCTAAATCAGAATGACTTTACGCAAGGCAACGCCAGTGATGTGTTATTGCTGGCATCTAGAGAAGACGTGAGTAAAATCATTAATGGCTTAAAAATAAAAATGAATTCATCGTGATATCGTGCTGATTTGGTTTGTTTTTAAATTCAACCTATAGGTAATTTGTAATACTTTTAATCGCATTAATCGGATTATTGATTCGATTTTTTCTTGAATTAGTTGAAAAATGATGTATATTAAGCCTTGAGTATAACCATTAAAAAATTTTGTAACTCTTTAATCTTTTTTTCGTTGCCATTTATTCATCGTTTTCTAGATTTATCCTGTTTCAAATTTTCTATTGATTACTTATTTTAAAAAATTTTATTTGGAAACTCATATGTCAAATGTTTTAACTGGCACGGTTAAATGGTTTAATGAAACTAAAGGTTTTGGCTTTATTGCTGTAGATAATGGCCCTGATGTGTTTGCACATTATAGCGAAATTCAAACTAGTGGTTTTAAAGTGCTTAATGAAGGTCAACGTGTTCAATTCGAAGTAGTTGACGGCAAGCGTGGCCCACAGGCAAGTGCAATTCGTCCACTATAAGTTGATGAAAAGTAAAATAAAGAGCTGTTAAGCTCTTTATTTTTTTGGCTAACATTCTTCTAATAATGCCATGATATCAATTTTAAATTGGCGAACTCATCTGGTGAGTTAATTTGTAAAATTTGTGCGTTATTTTCTCTCCAATCACCTAAAACAATACGCAATTTTTGATTTTGCTGATGAATCGCAGGACGATGTGTATGTCCGTGAATTAAGATATCAGCATTGCTAAGTGCCTTTTCAACGGCAGCAGCATTTACATCCATAATTTGATTTGATTTGATTTCTTTGGCAGCTTGGCTTTTTTGACGAAAACCTTGTGCTAGTTTTTGTCTAAATTTTAGTGGTGTTTTACGTAATATACTCAATAAAACTGGATGACGGATCACTTTTTTAAAGCGCTGATAAGCAATGTCATCTGTACATAATGCATCACCATGCTCGATACGAATTGAATACTGCCCAATTTTTAATGTTTCTATTTCAGGCAGTAAATGGCCACCAAATTGGTCTAGAAACTGCTCATGCAACGCAAAATCACGATTTCCAGCTTGAAAAAAAATTTGATTGTTGGCTTGGGTAAAATTTTGTAGATGTTGAACAATTTCATCTAGCCAAGCTGAAGTATCATCATCACCAATCCAGGCGTTAAACCAATCTCCGAGGATATACAACTGAGTATTTTGATGTTGATACTTGTCTAATAAATCTAAAAAACCTCGTACTAGACGAGGATGTTTAGGTGACAAATGTAAATCTGAAATAAACAGATAGGTCACAGTTTTTTCCTTTAATCTCGTTAACCCTGCCAAATCGTTGAATTTTAAGCAGGGTTAGCGTGTAAAATTATTCAGCAATAATTTTAGCAGATTCGATAACAATATTTTCTAAAGGTACGTCTGCATGGTAACCACGATTACCTGTGCGAACAGCTTTAATTTCATTGACTACATCCATGCCATCAATCACTTTACCAAATACAGCATAACCCCAACCTTGAGCTGTTTTACCGGTATGGTTCAAGAAACTATTATTTTTAACATTAATAAAGAACTGTGCTGAAGCAGAGTGTGGTGCTTGTGTACGTGCCATTGCAATAGTACCTTCATCATTGCTTAGGCCGTTATCTGCTTCGTTTTCAATTGAATCACGTGTTGCTTTTTCTTTAAAGTTTTCATCCATGCCACCACCTTGGATCATGAAACCATCAATTACACGGTGAAAAATAACGCCATCATAGAAACCATCACGGACATACTCTAAAAAATTAGCGACAGTTTGTGGTGCTTTTTCACTGTTTAATTCAAGAACAATACGTCCTTTGTTGGTATTTAATTCGACTTGAGGAAAACTCATTGTACAATCTCCTAAACATGGGCATTAAAGCCATGGGTTTTATGGTTGAGAGAAGCATAAGCAAACTGTAAACTACAAGGCAAGTAAAAATGCGATTTTCTTTTGTTAAAAATGAAGAAATGCGTTTTAATTATCCTAATTTTAATTTTGAAGTGATTTTACTACTATGAAGCCAAATGATGTTGTTTCATCTCTGCCAAACAATCCGACAACACAAAATAATGCCTCCGTCGAAGCTGTGCAGCAAGAACAACAGCCAGGCTTAGACTTTATTCGTCAGGTGATTACTGGTGACTTAGAGGCAGGCCGTACTCAAAAAGTCATTACACGTTTCCCGCCTGAGCCAAATGGATACTTACATATCGGTCATGTAAAGGCCATTTGTCTTAACTTTGGCATTGCGCAAGAGTTTGCAGGACTCTGTAATCTTCGTTTTGATGATACCAATCCAAATGCTGAAGAACAAGAATATGTGGATGGTATTGCACATGATGTTAAATGGCTAGGTTTTGATTGGAATGGTGAACCTCGTTATGCATCCAGTTATTTTGATCAATTATATGCATGGGCAATTCAATTGATTGAACAGGGTGATGCCTATGTTGATTTACAAACAGCTGATGAGATTAAGTTAAATCGAGGTAATTTTAACGAGCCCGGTAAAAATTCACCTTATCGTGATACCTCTGTTGCAGATAATTTGGCTAATTTTGAAAAAATGAATAATGGTGGTTTTGGTGAGGGAGAAGCGGTGCTTCGTGCCAAAATTGACATGAGTTCTGCCAATGTTCATATGCGTGATCCAATTTTATATCGTGTCTTGCATGCTGAACATCATCAAACAGGAAGCAAGTGGAAAGTGTATCCAATGTATGATTATGCACATCCATTATCAGATGCCATTGAAGGGATTACACATTCACTGTGTACATTGGAATTTCAAGATCATCGTCCATTTTATGATTGGGTGGTGGCTAAAGTTGGCACCAAAGATGTTCCACGTCAATATGAATCGAGCCGTTTAAATATCGATTATACAATTACGTCAAAACGTAAATTACGTCGCTTGGTTGAAGGTAAATTTGTCAATGGTTGGGATGATCCTCGGATGCCAACTGTAGTTGGTATGCGTCGTCGTGGTTTTACGCCAGAAGGCTTACGTGATTTTTGTAAGCGTGTTGGTGTATCGAAATCGGATGGTATTGTCGATGTCGCGATGTTGGAATATTGTATTCGTCAATCACTAGAGAATACCGCATCACGTGGTATGGCAGTGTTGAATCCACTTAAAGTGACTTTAACGAATTTGCCTGAAGCGCTTGATTTGGTTCATGCACGTCATCCTAACGTTGATTTGGGAGAGCGTATTATTCCTTTAACTTCTGAAATCTATATTGATCGTAAAGATTTTGAAGAAGTACCACCTAAAGGTTTTAAACGGTTAATTCCAAATGGTGAAGTGCGTCTGCGTCATGCCTATGTGATCAAGTGTGATGAAGTGATTAAAGACGCTCAAGGTGAAGTTATTGAGCTGAAATGTTCAATTGATCCAGCAACACTGGGTAAAAATCCTGAAGGCCGTAAAGTGAAAGGCGTAATACATTGGGTTTCTGCAACTCAGGGTGTTGCTGCTGAAGTACGTATTTATGATCGTTTATTTACAGAATCTGATCCTGAAGCAGGCGAGGATTTCCTCAGCAATTTAAACCCAGACTCATTAAAAATCGTTCAAGCAGTCATTGAGCCAGCATTGGCGCAAGCACATGCTGAGGATCGTTTTCAGTTCGAACGTGAAGGGTATTTTGTAGCAGATCAGTATGATCATTGTGCTGAAAAACCTGTGTTTAATCGTATTTTAGATTTAAAAGATAGTTTTAAGCCTGCAAAATAAGATTGTAGATCAAAGTTTTTACTTTTTCGATCATCAGGTATCATAAAAAGCCCAATCCCAGTATTGGGCTTTTTTATCAAATTGAGCGTAAAACCTCGTCTTTTAAGACGTGGATATAAGCAAGTGGCGTTAAGCCATACGACACTCTATGACGCATAGCCTCGACTTACAACGCTATGCGTATTTTCTTTGTACTATAATTAAGCTATGAAGACTCTTAAAATCCGTATAAAAGACAAACACGTTAAGGCACTTAATCAATTAGCGTCAGAGGTTAATTTTGTCTGGAATTATGTAAATGATTTGAGTTTTAAGCATTTAAAAAGAAAAGGTGAGTTTCTTTCTGCATACGATATTGCTAAGTACACAAAAGGCACATCAAAAGAATACAATCTTCATAGTCAAACAGTGCAAGCTGTTACAGAAGAATTGGTTATACGCCGTAAACAATTTAAAAAAGCTAAATTAAATTGGCGTGTTAGTAATAAAAAATCGGCTAGACGTTCTTTAGGATGGATACCTTTTAAAAAGTCCGCTATTCGATATGCCGATGGTTTTGTTCAATATGGTAAAACTCAATTCAAACTATGGGATAGCTACGGATTAAGTAAGTACACGGTTAAAACTGGATCGTTTGTAGAAGATAGCCGTGGGCGTTGGTACGTGTGTTTAGTTGTTGAATCAGTCAAACAACAAACACAAGCGAAACAAGCCATAGGGATTGATTTAGGCTTCAAAGACGTTGCTACATGCTCGGACGGTACAGTCATTAGTAATCCTAAATATTATCGTCAATATGAGCAAAAACTAGGGATTGCACAACGGGCAAAGAATAAATGCCGTGTACGTGCGATACATGCAAAGATTAAAAACAGCCGTCAAGATTACTTGCATAAGGCAAGCACTAAGCTTGTTAAAGAAAATGCACTCATTGTTGTTGGCAACCTGAGTGCTAAAAAACTTGTAAAAACTAAAATGGCTAAATCTGTTTTAGATACAGGGTTTTCAGCATTCAAAACAATGCTCAAGTATAAATGCGAGAACGCCCTTGCGTAGCAGTGCTACTTGTATCTTGATTGATATAGTGATTAGCTACCACTATACGCAAATTGTAGAGTTTGGAGTGCTGCTAAAATCTTAAATTTGAACCTGAGATAAAACCTACAATTTGCCCTTATCCCTCATACAACTCTGAACGGTAACTAAGCACTTTGATGCTGTATTCACAAGGTAAGATGATGGTTAATGGGATAAAAATCATAGCTTAAACTCAAGGAATATCACTATGATTATGCTAGGTATTGATGTCAGTAAAACCAAAATAGATTGTTGCATTTTCCCTCAAGGTTTGACTGGAAAAAGAAAAAATAAAATATTTACTAATACAGAAAGTGGCTTTGGCAGTCTGCTCAAATGGCTCATCACTCTTAAAATTGAACCTGATCAAGTGACAGCAATCATGGAAGCGACTTCGGTTTATCATGAGAATTTGGGATATTATCTATATGATGCAGGTGTAAAGGTTTGTGTGGCTAATCCTTCACGAGTAAGAGCCTTTGCCAAAGGCATGTCCATGCTAAATAAAACGGATAAAGCTGATAGTGAAGCTCTTTCACGTTATGGTTACACCGCAAAGTTAATCATATGGCAGCCTGAACCTGAAAATGTCAGATTATTAAAAGCTTTACTAGGCAGACGAGATGTCTATCTAGGTAGTCTATTGCAGGAAAAGAATCGACTTGAAAAGGCGCAGTCCACTCATACCTCCGTTGTTGTGATTAAATTATTTGAAGAGAATATTGAGTATTTAAATCAGCAACTTGAACATATTGATAAGTTAATAAATAATCACATAGATCAAGATCCAACATTGAAACAGGATTTGAAATTACTGCAAACTATTCCTTCAATCGGTGAACGATCAGGCTTATTACTGTTGGGGTTATTTCATTCGCACAAGTTTGAAAAAGCAAGTCAAGCTGCTGCATATGTAGGTTTGGTTCCAGTACATCAGTTGTCTGGCAGTTCAGTCAACAAGCAAAGTCACTTATCAAAAGCAGGTGACAGTAAAATACGCTCAGTATTGTATATGTCGGCATTAACAGCGATTAAATATAATCCACACATTGAAGCTTTATATCAACGATTATTAAGCCAGGGTAAAAATAAAATGTGTGCTTTAGGTGCTGCAATGCGCAAGCTTATACATCTGTGTTATGGCGTTTTAAAACATCAGACTGCCTATCAAAGAGATTATTTAGTGGTCGAATAATCTCAAAACCTGATTGACTACCAAGACGGTATCTCAGGACATGAGCGTCTAGCTGTAGGAATCTCCGTCCTTTAGGTCGGAGAGGATGTCAATGTACTGTCCCGTTCTAAAATAAGTTTATATCTTAAGATTCAATATAGATGCACTTTTCGTCTTAGCTATAGCGCGATCATATGTACTATCTTTAATTGATCGATCAGTAGCAAATTCATAATACTGATTATTTAATTTTATTAATGAATTATCGATTTTTATGCTGTTGATTTTTAAAGTAGGTATAGGATGACATTTTCATTTTTGCTTTTTGGCGTAGTTTTTTCTTGATATATAATACCAGTGCAAAACAGGTAGTGGTTATCGTTAAGATCATACTGTTCATATAGCTCATTACTGAACTGACATAACCAATCGTGGTTAAGCGATTCATCATTCGAATCACTTGTGGGCTACTTTCTATGCCGGTAATGGCCCAAGTGCATAGATGTTCACAATTATTAATAATTAAGTGATAGTTATTTTCATGCATACGACTGCGTATACGTCGTACAACTTTACGGCCAGTATATTTTGGATTGTTATAGTATTGAATTTTAATTGGTTTTCCAAAACTAAATTGCTCAATTGAGGTAATTTCAATAGGATGTTTTTTAAATAAATGTGCAAAACCAGAGTAGTGAATGACACGTCCACGACCAGCATAGATACCATGATGGCTATAACCAAAATGTTTGACAATCAAATGGGCGCCCAAGGGATATCGTATCTTGTGTTGTTTGTGCTTTAGCATCCTAAGAATGACCAAAATAAAAAATAAATGTCATTGATAAATGAGTTTACGTTGAGTCATGATGTTTGGCTCTCGCATCTCAGCATATAAACTATTGATGATTTTATCAATATTATGTGGTAAAAATATAATAAAAGTTAGTATAAATTAAAGTGATATTATGACTTATCTAAGATGATAAAACCAACATATCCAAGATCAAAATTTAAGTATATCTTAAGGGAACGATTGCAATTTAGCAAATCAAATCGCAGGAAGATATCGAGTATTCTCGCTGTATTTGATTGATTGATATTTAGTCAAATTTTATCACTTAGTTGAATTGATGTTAACTAAAGAAAAAATTAACAATACTTTAATATATATTACTTTAACCGCGAATCGTGGATCAGCAATTGACTTGAAAAATAACACGACTAGCGCCATCAGTTAAGTGAGTACACAAAACGTATTACTTTATTTAGTCCTAGTGGTCAATAATACGGAATTATTCGGCATAATTGATGATTTCTGGCTTAAATTTGTAGTAACTGATTAGACTCTTCTCAACCAAAATCATCATTTTTTAAGCGATAGGACAGTTGATTTAGATCATTTTAGAAATCTGTGTTATTGCTATTTACATGCAATGCTTTTATTTTAATACGTTCAAAGTCTTTTTGACGTGGCTGAAGGACGATATAGATTGATGAGTAAAACATATCGTATTCGTAGATTTCTCAGTGGTATTTATGTATTGTGGTGTGCATATCAATTGATATATAAAAATAAGCCAATAGGTTCAAATGATGAAATCATTGGCTTAAACAGAATGTAGATTATTTTAAGTCAATATAAAAATAACAGTGATAAATAAAAAAGGTATTTAGATGACTAAATACCTTTTGTTGTACTATTGTAATGGTAGATGCTGCAGTTCATTTAACTCTTTACGGCTATAGCCGCGAGAGGTTAATACCTTCTTAATACCAATAATCACTTCCTCATCCGTTGCTTGAGATAATGCTTGGATAAGTTGTTCATTGGATTTACAAGAGCAATCATTTTCAACACAAGCAATTTGATTTTTATGCTCGTTATGCTGTTCGTTCATAAACAGTTTTTGCCAAAAACTCATAGAGCCTACATATACAACCTAACATAGATCGAAATATAAACATTTTAAAAAATAAAGCAAGTCTCCTTGATATAATAAATCAGCATTGATGATGAACTTTATCGATTTTCATCATGAAATTGATCATATTGTTTGATGGTTCAAATAACATTCTATTAAAAATCAATTTATTAGATGTGAGTTTGTTTTTTAAGTTTATTTAAACCAATTGTTTAATAAAACATCACATTATTTAATGAGAAAGTAAGGGGCTGAGCATAAATGGTGCTGTATTGGGTTCGTAATGACGTGATATTGTTCAATTTCGTTTAGCTTTGTGATAGCGTTGAAATAGAAATATATGCAAAGTATGTAGGGTAATGCTATTTTTGATATTTAATTGCGGGTTTAATAAACAAGATCTTCATTCTGCTTTGAAGTGAATGAAGATCTTAAAGCGTTAAATTTTCTCAAGTAACACGCCGGATTCAACATGATGTGTATATGGAAACTGATCAAATAGCGCAAATTTCTTAATGACATGTGTTTTGCTAAGATATTGTAAATTATCATGTAAAGTGTCAGGATTACATGAAATATAAATAATACGTTCAAAGCGTTGTAATAACTTTAATGTTGCTTCATCAATACCAGCACGAGGTGGATCTACAAAGACAGTGTCAAATTGATAGCTACTGATATCGATATTGGCTTCTTGTAAGCGGCGAAATGTTTTTTCACCATTATATGCCTGAGTAAATTCTTCGGCAGATAAACGTGCAACTTGAATATTTTGAATATTATTTTTTTCAATATTCCACTGTGCAGCATAAACAGAAGATTTAGCCAGTTCTGTTGCTAGAACACGATTAAATTTTGTTGATAAAGGAAGTGTAAAATTACCATTCCCACAATAGAGTTCAAGCAGGTCTTTATTGGACTGAGGGGCGGCATTACAAGCCCATTCCAGCATTTTTTGGCAGACTTCAGCATTGGGTTGAGTAAAACTGCTTTCAATTTGTTTATAGGCGTAATGACGGTTAAAGACTTGAAGTTCTTCAACGACATAATCATCAGAGAGCACGATTTTTTGTCCGCGACTACGACCAATAATTTTAATGTGCAATTTTTCGGCAAGTAAGCGAGCGGCACGTTCCCAATCTTCAGTTAATTTATGATGATAAATGAATGTGACGAGTACTTCACCATGTAAGGTGGATAGAAAATCTATTTCAAATAAACGTGTAGATAAAATTGTATTTGCTTTAATTTCTTGCAGCAAGATAGGCATTAGTTGGTTAATGCGTTGATCGGCAATAGGAAATTCATCTATACGAATAACTTTTTTTTGTTGATTTTCATCGCGTTCAAACATGGCATAAAATAGATCATGTTCTGTATGCCAAATACGAAACTCTGCACGCATCCGAAAATTGAATTCTGCAGATGGAAAAATCTCTAAAGCAGGTGGATTAAATTCAGCAAACTGGGCTGAAATACGTGCAACTTTTGCATCAAGTTGTTGTTGATAAGATGAAGTCATATACCGTAAAAAAATCACAAATCTTTGTAAAGTGATGATGGTAGCAAAGTTTATGATTTCACGCTTCTTTAATTATAAAAACTTTTGCTATATTGATCAGTCGCATAAAAATAACGATGTTATCAATCTTCATGGTATTAATATGATGGTTTGTTTACTATTTGATATAATTAGTTTTTTTCATCATATTTATAATTAATAGCCTAAGTAGAAATATTTGATCGAAATTTTATCATTAAAGCGATTGTAAAAAAATATACAAAATAGATCTCAATTTTACAGCAAAAAATCAGTGCTGTTGGTCAAGAAAGGCGATAAGATGGTAGTTGCACTTATCGTGTAGTTATTTATTGAGAGAATTTAACGTGACAACAGTTCATATAGATAAAACAAGAACAGAACATGATTTACTTGGCCATAAACAAGTACCAATGGATTGCTACTATGGTATTCATACCTTAAGAGCATTGGAGAATTTTAAAATTTCAGATCAAAAAATTGGAAAAAATTTAGATTTTATTCGTGCATTGGCGCAGGTCAAGAAGGTGTCAGCACAAATCAATCTTAAGTTTGGGAAAATTTCTAAGCAGCTTAGTGAAGCAATTCAATTTGCTGCAGATCAATTGATTCAATATCCTGAGCAATGGAGTACAGCGTTTCCGCTTGATATTTATCAAGGTGGAGCGGGCACTTCAATTAATATGAATGTAAATGAGGTGATTGCCAATATTGCTTTGGAATACTTAGGTCATCATAAAGGTGAGTATCAATTTATTCACCCTAATGATCATGTTAATAAATCACAATCTACCAATGACGTTTATCCAACCGCATTGCGATTAGCAACCTATTATCGTTTAGATCAGTTGTTTGTAGTAATGCGCCAACTTATTGCTTCTATTAATATTAAAGTGGCAGAATTTCAACATGTATTAAAAATGGGAAGAACACAGTTACAAGATGCTGTTCCAATGACTTTGGGGCAAGAGTTTCGCGCTTTTTCGACATTATTAAAAGAAGATCTCAAATTAATCGATCGCACACGTCAATTGCTTTTAGAAATTAATTTAGGCGCGACTGCAATTGGTACGGGAGTAAATACGCCTCAAGGTTACGCAAAAGAGGTTGTCGCAGCATTAAAACAACTTACACAATTACCGTTAATTGGTGCCGAAGATTATATTGAAGCAACCAGTGATTGTGGGGTGTTTATTATTTTATCAAGTACCTTAAAGCGCTTGGCTGTTAAGTTGTCAAAAATTTGTAATGATTTACGGTTATTAAGTTCAGGTCCAAGAACAGGTCTGGGTGAAATACGTTTACCTGAATTACAAGCAGGATCTTCGATCATGCCTGCCAAGGTAAATCCTGTGATTCCTGAGGTTGTGAATCAGATTGCTTTTAAGGTGATTGGTAATGACTTAGCTGTGACGATGGCTGCTGAAGCTGGGCAATTACAGCTGAATGTGATGGAGCCTGTCATTGCAGTGTGTATTAATGAATCTATTGAGTTGTTGATACATGGTATTGAAAGTTTAGATCATAAATGTATTCAGGGGATTGTGGCGAATGAGCAGGTTGCCTATGATGCAGTTATGCGTAGTGTTGGCATCGTGACTTTATTGGACCCAATTTTAGGGCATGCAAAATGTGATGAAATTGGTAAATTATGTATTGCTGAAAATAAAACCATTCAACAGGTGGTCTTAGAGCAAGGATTATTAACTCAACAGCAGTTTGATGAAATTTTTGCAATGGAAAATCTAATTTCAGAAGTGACACCGATAGATGCTTGTTGTTGATATTTATTATCAATAAAACGGTGATTTTGACTACTGCTTTATTGATTCAACAATGATTTTCTGGATTAATTTTGATTTAAACTGAATAACAGAAAAGCGTTGCTGGCATATTTGCATGTCAGCAACGCGATACATTGTATGGATTATTCTTTCTGAGAATGACCTTCAAGCTGTTTGAGAAGATGTTTTTCTAAGTAGTGGATATCCATGGCTTCTTTACAGAAGTTCGGATCAACTAAGATCAGATCTTTATGCAGTGGAATATTGGTTTTAATTCCCGTTAAGATCATTTCATCTAAGGCTTGTTTCATGCGTGCAATCGCAGTGTCACGATCTTTACCATAAGCAATTAGCTTTGCAATCATGGAGTCGTAATAAGGCGGAATGCTATAACCTTGATAGATATGTGAATCTAAGCGGATACCTGCACCACCTGGTGCATAAAAACTTTCAATCTTACCTGGAGAAGGCAAGAATGTTGTTGGATCTTCAGCATTGATACGACATTCTAGCGCATGACCATGTACCTGAACATCTTCTTGTTGCAGATTTAAACCCAGTCCAGCAGCAATACGTAACTGTTGTTCGATGATATCGATACCTGTCACCATTTCTGTGACAGGATGCTCAACTTGTACACGTGTATTCATTTCAATAAAGAAGAATTCACCATCTTCATAAAGAAACTCAAATGTACCTGCACCGCGATATTGCATTAGCTTACATGCATTAACACATGCATCTAAGATATCAGCACGTGCTTTTTCTGGTAAGTTTGGTGCAGGTGCTTCTTCAAGTACTTTTTGATGACGGCGTTGTAATGAGCAATCACGATCATATAAATGAATAGCATGGCCATTACCATCTGCTAAAATTTGTACTTCAACATGGCGAGGTTTTTGTAAAAACCGCTCCATATAAACGGTATCATCGCCAAACCACATTTCGGCATCACGTTGAGCGGCCTGCACAGATTCAAGCAGTGTATCGACACGTTCAACAATACGCATACCACGACCGCCACCGCCAGATGCAGCTTTCACAATTAATGGAAAACCAATTTCTTTAGCTTCAACCAAAGCATTCTGTGGTGTTACTGCATGAGCCGAGCCTGGTACAGTTGGTACGCCAGCTTTACGCATTGCTGTAATTGCAGAAACTTTATTCCCCATAAGACGAATATGTTCTGGGCGAGGGCCGATAAAAATAAATCCAGAGCTCTCGACAATTTCAGCGAATTCTGCATTTTCTGATAGAAACCCATAACCTGGATGAATTGCATCTGCACCTGTAATCTCAGCAGCCGTAATTAACGCAGGAATATTTAAATAGCTTTCGCTACTTGTACCTGGGCCAATACAAACTGCTTCATCACAAAAACGTAAATGCATGAGGTCTTTATCAGCATCGGAATAAATCCCAACGGTTTTAATTCCTAAAGTTTTACAAGCACGTGTGATGCGAAGCGCAATTTCACCACGGTTTGCAATTAAGACTTTTTGCAACATTGTGAATCCCCGTGGTGATTAGGCGCGGTAACGAAATAATGGTTGACCAAATTGAATAACTTCGCCATTTTTAACTAAAATTTCTTCAATTACGCCACTTTGTGTTGCTTCAATTGGGTTCATGATTTTCATTGCTTCAATAATCCCCAAAGTCTCGCCTGCAGAAACAGTTTGGCCTACTTTAATAAATGGTGCCTCTCCTGGGCTTGCTGCTGCATAAAACACACCGACCATTGGTGATGTTTCAACCGCACCACGTGGTGTTTTTGCTGCTGGAGCAGCAGGTGCAGAAGGAGTAGGCATTGCTGGAACGGCTGCCGCAACCACAGGACTACGACGAGTTAATGCAATCGATTGATCACCTTCTTTAACTTCGATCGCTTGTAAGTCAGACTCAATCATTAAATCGATGAGTTTCTTGATTTTACGAATATCCATGAGACAGTATTCCTAATTAAGATTGTGTAGAAGATTGAATTTTTTCAATAGCATAATCTAGGGCGGTGGCATATCCTTTCGCACCTAAACCACAGATTACACCAATCGCTTTATCTGAAAGATAAGAATGGTGTCTAAATGCCTCACGTGCGTGCACATTCGACAAGTGGACTTCAATGAAAGGAATTGCGACACCCAAGAGTGCATCACGAACGGCAACTGAAGTATGTGTCAATGCAGCAGGGTTAATGATGATATATTTCACACCATCCTGCCCAGCTTGATGAATACGGTCTACAATTGCGCCTTCCCAATTACTTTGAAAAGTTTCTAAAGTGATTGCTGAATTTGTTGCTTGCGTTATGAGCTGCTGATTAATATTGTCCAGTGTCAGTGATCCATATACTTCAGGTTCACGTTTGCCTAATAAATTTAGATTTGGTCCATGAATCACCAAAATGGCTGCACTCATTCAGCTTGCTCCAATGATTAAATTGCAAATTAATTTTGCACGTTCTATGCAAAGTTTGCTTATTATGGCAGAAAAATCCACATTTTTTTTATAAATTGGTTAAAATGCCGTGGAGTACTGTTGCCAAAATACGGCTATATAATGATAATTTTGTTAATAAGTAGCAATGTTAAAAAATTACAAATTCTCAGTTTATTCTTGTGTATGATTGGCTTAAAACTATTGGCGAAAACTATACTTGAATCTTGATTTGACTTTAACGATTATAAATACGTCAGTTTAAAATATATCCAGATCATCAACCAAATAGCATCTGATGAATGCAGTATCATCCTATTTTAGAATTTTTATTTGCAGATAAAAAATACATCTCTTAAAAATTAAGATCACTTGGCTGTATAGATATCTTTTTATATCATAAAAACAATATTTATTTTAATTGATTTTTTCTTGTTTTTAACTTATTGAATTATATATTTTTAATTATCATATATCCTGTTGTTGCTCGATTTGATTGAGCTTTACTTGAGGATATGTGACTAAAATTATACAGGAAATGGGAGTTATCGGAATTTAAAATTGGTTTTGATCTAACAGACTTGATCAAGGTTGATCGTTTTTTGAGTTATATACTTGGATGGTGTTTATGAAGGCTGTCAATGATCTTGTCTATGGATACAAGAGGATATGTATATCTTTGTCATTTAAATTGGCCGTATTGTTCATTTATGACCAAATAAATAGGTATTTTTTTTATCACTAGTCGTCACTTTAGACGACATAGTATTGGCAAAAGTTACACGATGCTGATTTCTTGATCATCTTGCTAATCATAGAGCCGGTATAGACCAATAAAGGCTTCACAACCTTTTTGTTTGCTGTGAATTGCCAGATAAGCTTTGTGGTAATTAAAACGATATTGACAACCTTTCTCATTGTCGATGATCTGATTTTTATTTTCTATAGTGCTATAAGCCAGTAGGGAACGAGTTTGTTTATCAATTTTATTATTTGGATTTAAATAGGTGATACCTTCAATTTTAATATTATCTTTTGTTAATTGATGAATTTGAATATGAATAGGATCTTTGGAGATTTGACCTTGTTCATATTTTAAATAATGTTGCGTTAGACTTTGATTGAGTGAGGTAAAAAGATTGAGTTGATCAATGCGATCATTCACTTGTTGTTGATAGCAGCTTAGACTTTTGCATTGCTGTATATGTCTAAACCATAATTGATGTGTATCTTGTAGTAGACGTAAGGGTGCATCTGTCACTAAATATGCGGTTAAACTTTGCGTTTCGAGTTGTTGTCTTTGCTGTTTGAATGATGAGCTACAAAGCGTTTTTAATGTCGCATTTTTTTTCTGATGACAATCAATTTCCTGCGCATATGTTAAAGCGCTGCAAAAAAATCCTAAACCAATGACACAGCATAATAATTTGCTCAGATTAATTTTTCTTTCCAGCAGCATGATCGCTTATACTTTCACTTAATTTGAATGCTTAACTATAGCGAAATAGAAAGCATGAATACAAGATTTCAGTGATTATTTTCTTAAGGAGTTTACTAATGAATCAACAGATCCGTATTGGACAGGGAATAGATGTTCATGCGTTTGAAGAGGGAAGTTTTGTAACTCTAGCGGGTATTCGTATTCCGCATTCACATGGTTTAAAAGCACATTCAGATGGTGATGTTGTATTACATGCATTATGTGATGCTTTATTAGGAGCATTGGCTTTAGGTGATATTGGTCAGCATTTTCCTGATACAGATGCAAAATTTAAAGGCATAGACAGCACGCAATTGCTACAACATGTTTATCAACTTATTTTAGACCGTGGTTATCTGCTCAATAATGCAGATATTACCGTTGCATGTGAGCGTCCTAAGTTAGCAGCATATCATTTAGAGATGCGTCAAAATATTGCCAACATCATGAATGTTGATCTCAATCAAGTGAGTATTAAAGCCACAACAACTGAAAAACTGGGATTTACTGGACGTCAAGAAGGTATTCTAGCAACGGCAACAGTACTTATTCGCTATGCGAAGTAAGCGATGTATGCATTAAGGTGTCTTGTAGCTCTTTTGTTGCCTTACGACCTTGAAGTTGTAAGGCAACAGCATGAATTAAGCCAGTCCAAGTTTGGTTAGGTTGCCAAACTTGATGCATTTGCTGTTGTGCTGTTGGCATCTCAATATTAAGATAATAGTGTAAATATAAATACATTAGGCTGCTAACACGATAATTATTCTGACAGTGAATCCATAAAATTTGATCTTGTACCAGATGATGAATAAGATCTAAAACCAAGATACATTGATCATCAGATGGCATTTCCCATGAAATTGGCATATGAATATAGTGTAATCCTAGCGCTAAACAATCATGCTCTTCTTGGCGATTGGTTGTGTTTTCTTCAGTGAGGCCAAGATTGATGATGGTACTGACGCCATAGGCTTTAATAGATTGGAGCTCTACTTGAGTCGGTTGACCAGAGGTGAATAAATGTGCATGAATAAATTGGAAATTTAAAATTTGGCTTAGATTTTTTTCAATGTCATTCATAGAGATGATCAAGCGGTGAATGTATTGATGACTACTATAGAACACAAACGCCATCTTGACGATGGCGTTGATGATCAAATTAGAATTTTAACGTTGAGGTAGCACTGATTTTAATGCTTCATGCATCTCTAAGAGTGCTTTTTCTGTTGTTTCCCAGTCGATACAACCATCTGTTACTGATTTTCCGTACTCTAAGTCACATAGATTTTCTGGAATATCTTGACGTCCACCTTTGAGGTGACTTTCGACCATAATACCGACAATAGATTTGTTGCCGTCTATAATTTGTTCGGTAATGTTTTTAAGGACCAGTGGCTGTAGATAAGGATCTTTATTGGAGTTAGCATGACTGGTATCAATCATGATTTTATGACTGACTTTGGCTTTAGAAAGTGCTGCCTCAGCATTGGCAACTGAGCCTGCATCGTAATTTGGCTTACCATTACCGCCACGCAGTACTACATGGGCATATGGATTGCCGTTGGTACGGATGACTGAAACTTGACCATTTTCATTTAGCCCTAAAAAGCTGTGACCATGTTTGACGGATTGCATCGCATTTGTTGCCACAGTCAAACCACCATCTGTACCATTTTTAAAACCTACAGGAGATGATAAACCAGAAGACATTTCACGATGTGTTTGACTTTCGGTTGTTCGTGCACCAATCGCAGACCACGAAATTAAATCCTGATAATATTGTGGTGAGTTTGGATCTAAGGCTTCTGTGGCACAAGGCAGACCTTTTTCATTTAATTCGAGTAACAGTTTACGACCTATACGTAGACCTTTTTCAATATTAAAAGAGTCATTCATATCTGGATCATTAATGAGGCCTTTCCAGCCTACTGTTGTGCGAGGTTTTTCAAAATAGACACGCATAACCACATAGATTGTATCGCTAATTTTGTCACTTAACACTTTTAGACGATCTGCATATTCATGTGCCGCATTAACATCATGAATTGAACATGGCCCAATAACAACAAAAAGGCGTTTATCTTGACCATCTAAGATATTACGCACAGTTTCACGACCTTTGAGTACAGTTTGATAAGCTGTTTCAGTTAAAGGCAATTCAGTTTTTAATTGTGCTGGTGTTACAAGGGGTTGGATGCTCTGTACGTTAACATCATCGATATCATTTTGGGTAATAGAATTGGACTGTAAAGTATTCATTGCCGTCACTGGTTTGATTATACAAAGGTTGTTTCATGCTTCGACTATAACATGAATATATTGTTGAATTGTTATAAAAAAGATCAATAGATCATGAAAGAAAAAGTGATGAGTCGTGATCAGTGATGATATTGTTTACTGCGATACACATGAAAGACGCCATTTTGTTATTTTTATTTGCATATATTTTAGTTACAGTTGATTGCTTTTTTTAGTATTTTTTATTTATAAATCAAAGTTATATATTCTTATGAATATCATTGTTCTTATGGCTTAAAGAAAAGTTTGATCCATCACTTTGCGCAAAAAAACAATCCAATGATTATACTGAATTAATCAATTTATGCATGCTGTTTGGTTCGTAGATAAAACAAATTCAATTGATCTTTAAAATATCAACAGATGATTTACGCTGATCATCAAATATATACTGATTTTCTTTAAAGGAATCAGCATATATTTGATTTAATAAATAATTTTTAGCTTAAGATGAATAAGTTTTAATTATGTTGAGCTGTAGATACGATTTGAACAGTTTGTTGCGTTGGATTGCTCGGTTTGGTTTTAACCGGATGAATCATAAAATTAACGCCAAGTGCAAACAGTGTGATACCTAAAACTTTACGAATATGGCGTTCAGGTAAACGTGAGCTGATTAATGTTCCGATAATGATAGCCGGAATTGATCCACACAGGAGCCAGCCTAATAAATGAAAGTCGACATTTCCTGAGCTCATATGACCTAAACCTGCGACTAAAGTCAGTAATACGGCATGCACGACATCTGAGCCGATAATACGGATCATCGGTAAATTAGGAAACATGAGAATGAGTGCCATAATACCAAAAGCACCTGCACCAACTGAAGACAAGGTCACAAATACGCCTAATACAACTCCCATAAAAATAATATAAGGACGTTTGTTTTTGGCCTGTTGTGCAATAACATCTCGATCAATCTCCAGTTCATGGATTTGATTTTTACGAAATTTATCAAAGAAACGTTCAATCGATCCTCGAAAGATAATCGAAATACCGGTTAAGGTCAGCATAAAGCCAAGTACTATGGTTAAAACCATTTTATAGCTGTTAGATTGGCTTAAATAGTTTTCAAGTACCCAATGCGTTGCAAATGAGGCTGGAATACTACCAACAGCAAGCCATATCACAATTGGCCAAACGATATTCATTTTTTTTGCATGAACCAATGAACCGCAGAATTTGGAAATTGCGGCATAGAGTAAATCTGTACCAATTGCGATATGGGGTTCAATTCTAAACAATGTAATTAAAATCGGAGTCATTAATGAACCGCCGCCAACACCGGTTACACCAACACAAAAACCAACCACAATGCCAGCTAATATAAATTCAATTGGACCAAACATGGATAGAGATCAAATATAAAAAAAACAATATATGTTATGACTTTTAGATATAAGGAGTTGTCTTGATTAATGATTTACTTATTCTAAAAAGTGCTAAAGACATTAATTAAAGGCATTGCACAGTAAGATCATGCAGATGTTTGCTGTCAATAAACGCTATTATGTTAAAATTTTCATAATGCTTTTTGAGGATTTAAACTTGCAGAATCGAACGCTAAAAATAGGCATGGTAGTTGGTGAAGTTTCAGGTGATACACTTGGAGCTCAATTAATTCGTCGTTTTCGTGAGCAAGGTATTGATGCCGAATTTGAAGGTATCGGTGGGCCTCAAATGATTGCAGAGGGTTTTACAAGTTACTATCCTATGGATGTATTGTCCGTGATGGGTATTGTTGAAGTTGTTAAAGATCTCAAAAAATTATTTGCTGTACGTGATGGTTTATTTGAGCGTTGGTCAAAACATCCTGTTGATGTTTTTATTGGGATTGATGCGCCTGATTTTAATTTACGATTGTCGAAAAAAATTAAGCAACAGCACTTAGCAATTAAAACAGTTCAATATGTAAGTCCCTCTGTATGGGCATGGCGTCAAGGGCGTGTACATGGGATAAAAGCAAATATTGATTTAGTCTTGTGTTTATTTCCATTTGAGCAGGCATTTTATCAAAAGTGGCAGGTACCTGCTGTTTTTGTTGGTCATCCATTAGCAAGCCAGTTACCTTTAGAGAATGACTTGGCGCAAGCAAAACTTGATCTTGGTTTAGATCCAGTGGCGAAGCATATTGCTTTACTACCTGGAAGTCGTCGAGGTGAAATTGAAAAACTTGGGCCATTGGTACTGAATGCAGCTCAAATTATTCATCAGCGCTATCCGGAATATTTTTTTCTTATTCCAGCGATTAATGATGCACGCAAACAACAGATTGAGCATATTTTAAGTGCATATCCACCTGATTTAAAAGCCAAGGTACAGATATTGGAAAATACTGCTCAGGATTCTAAGATTGGGCGTCAAGTCATGAATGCTGCCGATATTGTTGCATTGGCATCAGGAACTGCGACTTTGGAGGCGATGTTAGTCCATCGGCCAATGGTTAGTTTTTATCAGTTAAATACTTTCACCTATTGGATTGTCAAGTTGTTGATCAAAATTCCTTATTATTCTTTACCCAATATTATTGCGGGTAAAAAAGTGATTAAAGAGTTAATTCAACATCAGGCAACACCAGAACGACTTGCTAAAGAGATTGAGGCATTGATGGATATTGAAACTCGTCAAATTCAAGTGATGCAGCATATTACTATGCATAAACGACTGCTGGCCGACAATAGTGAAGATCCTGTACAAGCTATCCTAAATTTATTGCCAACAACAAGCAGTTCTAATTAAATTCCTGAGATAGCATGATGTGATCTAAAGTAGCACCACAAAAAATCATATTAAACTGATTTTTTGTGGTCATCATAGATGATGAAAAGTGATCAACGCAATTGATGCTTTATTTTTCAATAATTGCAGTGACACCTTGTCCACCTGCTGCACAAATGGAGATTAAAGCACGGCCATGACCTTTTTGATGAAGTAGTGTTGCAGCAGTCGCTAAAATTCGTCCGCCTGTTGCTGCAAATGGATGACCTGCAGCTAATGACGAACCTGTCACATTTAATTTGTCAAGATCAATTGTCCCTAGAGGTGCATCAAGACCAAGGCGTTCTTTACAAAATTGTGGATCTTCCCATGCTTTTAATGTAGCGAGAACTTGCGATGCAAATGCTTCATGAATTTCATAATAGTCAAAATCTTGTAATTTAAGGCCAGCACGTTCTAACATCCGTGGAACAGCATAAGCAGGCGCCATTAATAATCCTTCTTTTTTAACGACAAAATCAACAGCTGCTGTTTCTGTAAATGTTAAGTAAGCCAAGACTTCATGACCATTGGCTTTAGCCCATTCTTCAGACGCTAAAAGAACACAAGAAGCACCATCAGTTAAAGGAGTTGAATTACCTGCAGTCATGGTTCGTGAATCCCCTTGACCAAAGACAGGTTTTAGTGTTGATAATTTTTCTACAGATGAATCTGGACGTAAGTTATTATCTCGTTCTAAACCTAAAAAAGGAGTCACCAATGTTTCAAAAAAGCCACGCTCATAGGCAGCCGCCATTTTTTGATGAGATAAAGCGGCAAACTGATCCTGTGCTTCACGAGAAATTCCCCATTCAAGCGCAGTAATTGCTTGATGATCCCCCATAGATAACCCTGTCCGTGGTTCTCCATTTCTAGGTGCTTCCATGAGTTTCTTGAAATTGATTTTAGATAACGCTTTTAAGCGTTCTTTCGCGCTTTTTGCAATGTTTAATTTAAGTAGTGCTTTACGTAAACTGTCACCTAAAGCAATAGGGGCATCAGAGGTCGTATCAACACCACCTGCAATACCGACTTCAATTTGTCCAAGGGCAATTTTATTTGCAACAGCAAAAGCTGCCTGAAGTCCAGTAGCACATGCTTGTTGAATATCATATGCAGGTGTTTCTGGTGCCAATTGGGTATTGAGTACACATTCACGTGTCATGTTGAAATCACGACTATGTTTGAGTACTGCACCAGCGACAACTTCTCCTAAACGTTGATCTTGTAGATGATAGCGTTCAACCAGACCATTCAGTGCTGCAGTGAGCATATCGGAGTTTGATGCAGAAAAGTATGCACCATTTGAACGTGCGAAAGGAATGCGATTACCACCAAGAATTGCAACGCGACGAATTGTATTTTGAGTCATATCATGATCCTGCTGCTCAATATTGATTTTGGCTGATGTTTGTTCGGTTAAAGGCGTTGTAGACACATTGTGCTGTGGTGGATGGCTGATGATGTTTTCTGTAGGAGAATTTTCTGTTGCCATACTCTTTGCTGTATCATGATGCTGAGAAGTGACAGATGTCATTTTTGGTGATTTTGGCATCGTGTTTTTGGATGGCATTTTAATGGCTGAATTTTTTTGAGTAACCTTGCTCATACAGCATTTCCCACTATATTAATTATCATTTCAGACCTTACATTAACATAATTAGAATTTAGCTCAATTGACTACAATGACAAACTAAAAGATATTCAGGTCAAGACATGTTGACTTTAACTTCAGTATCATGAGGATGCACTGAACGATCTATTGAATTATAAAATTTAGACAAGATATTAAAGTTTAAAGATAGGCTTAGATCAATCAATACATCATTCGTTTGAGAGATAACCATTATGACTGATCAATATCAAATATTTGCAAAATCATCGATTGGTAAATTTGTAATTAAAAATTTAGGTTTGCCATCACCGATTAAATTAGATCGTTTTGAATCAGCGATGCCAGTGGTCAAGGGAGCTGTGCTGATTGGTATGGCCAGCGCAACGACATTCACGCCTGTAATAACAGAAATTTTAACACGTATCCATGCAAACAGTTATATTGGGCATGATGCAGCGTTACAAAAGATTGCCAATGCTACTGGTTTAAGTTTTAACCTTTGGGATCATGCTGATAAAATTTCAAAATTTAAAGTCATTATATTTGATGCTTCTGGCATAGAAAACTCACAACAATTGACACAGCTGTATCAATTTTTTCAACCGATTGCACGTCAAATTCAGACTTCTGGTCGCGTCGTTGTGATTGGAAAAACACCTGAAACGGTCAAAGATTTAAAACATGCAATCGCGCAACGTGCTTTGGTTGGTTTTGTTAAATCGATTGCGAAGGAATTGAAGAAAGGGATTGCAGCAAACTTAATTTACGTCGATCAGGATGCGGAACAAAATCTGGAATCGACTTTACGGTTTATGATTTCACCTCGTTCTGCTTATGTTTCGGGTCAAGTGGTTCGTGTCTCTCAAGCAGCTGTGATAGATGTGCAATGGGATAAGCCTTTAGCTGGAAAAACAGCGGTGGTAACAGGTGCTAGTCGAGGTATTGGTGAGGCAATTGCCCACGTACTTGCACGAGATGGTGCTCATGTCATTTGTTTGGATGTACCACAGCAGCAAGCTGATTTAGCACGTGTAGCAGATCAAATTGCTGGTTCAACATTAGCCATTGATATTACAGCAGCAGATGCAGGTGAGAAAATTAAACAAGCTGCTGCAGCCCATGGCGGCTTAGATATTATTGTACATAATGCAGGGGTGACCCGAGATAAGACTTTGGCCAATATGAAACCCGAGCGTTGGGATATGGTCATTCATATTAATTTATCTGCGATTGAGCAAATTAATGCGTATTTACTCAGTCATGAAGGGCTTAATGAGAATGGTCGTATTATTTGTGTTTCATCTATTTCAGGAATCGCAGGTAATTTAGGGCAAAGCAATTATGCAACGTCGAAAGCAGGTGTGATCGGGGTAGTGACATTGACTGCACCATTATTAAAACAGAAGATGACCATTAATGCCGTCGCACCAGGATTTATTGAAACACAAATGACAGCAGCAATTCCATTCGCAATTCGTGAAGCAGGACGACGTATGAACTCAATGAGTCAAGGCGGTTTACCTGTTGATGTGGCAGAAACGATTGCTTGGATTGCTTCGCCAGCATCAACTGGCGTCAATGGTAATATTGTACGTGTTTGTGGGCAAAGTTTACTGGGTGCTTAGAAATTATTGGATGTTTTAAAAGATAAGGACCAAGATTATGATTCAATCATACAATTAATCTTGGTCTTAGGTATCTGATTATAAGCCATATCAAACCTAAAACTTACTGTAATGAATGAATTAGGATTTGACATGTATTTAGCAAGCGTATCATGTTAATTTGCATGATTGGTTGGCAAAACATATATTCAGATCATTGATAGAGAATAATATTGCTACTCAGCCATATTTGATAATAGAACTTAAATATGGCTGGGTATAATGATATGATTAAACGAAGAAATTGATTATGAACATACGTCATTTTGCAGCATTACCGAAACCTTATTTAACCTATCCTAAAGTCATACAAGGATTGATTTTTAAGCCATCAAAAGCAAAGCAATCATTGGCTGAGGTTGAATATATTGTTGACCATTTGCTAATTAATCAACGCCATTTAGCGGCTTATAATAAAATCTGTGGTTTTCAAGATGATCAGTATGTTTCTGCCATTTATTTGGCCATGCTGTCACAAAGTTTACAAATGCATATGATGACCAAAGAAGATTTTCCATTTCCTATTTTAGGACTCGTGCATATTCGCAATAATATCAAACAATTTAGAACAATTATTAAAGATGAACAACTGAGTTTATCATGCAAATTTGGTGAACTTCGTCCACATGATAAAGGTATCCAGTTTGATTTTATCGTGACTGCAAAAGCAAAAGGGCAAGTTGTGATGAAAGCATTGATGACCTATTTGTGTCGTCAACATCATCCTCAACAAAAATCTTCATCTCATCAAGATCATTGTTTGTCACAGCCTGATTATAAAATTGTAGCGCAGTGGCATATTTTAGAAAATATAGGTCGCCGTTATGCATTCATTTCTGGTGATTTTAATCTGATCCATCTTCATCGTGTCAGTGCTAAAGCTTTTGGTTTTAAACAAGCAATTGCTCATGGTATGTGGACCCATGCGAAAGTACTTGCTAATTTAGCGCTACCAGAACAATATGAAACAGATGTAGCCTTTAAATTACCTATTTATTTACCATCAAGTGTTGATTTTTTAACTGCAACACAACACAATCAAACGGATTTTTTAATTCAAAATAGTCAAAATAAGAAGCCTCATTTGATGGGGAGTCTAAAACAGATCAATGTTGATATTGAACACAATTAATAGGGTATTCTTGTTCTTTTAAAGACGAATGAAGCCATTTTTAGAGTTTAGATGTTTTGCTTGGATTTTGTCATTGATGCGGTCTGTTACAAAGGAAAGTCGCTAAATTTGAATGTGTCGCGTGTGATGATGTTGTCAATGCGGATTTAAACGCATCACGCAACATTTGATTGGTGGGGTACATCATTTTTTGTAGTGCAAGGATGTGCTAAAGATTGCCTTTACTTTTAGAATCCCTGAGAACGCGTTTTGCCAGAAATAAGGTGAAAATGGTTGAAGTATGTCAAAAAGTTAACTTTAGACACTAGAATGTTGAAGCAAGGCTTATGGTCTTGCTCAGTTATAATACCTGATTGTTTGCTGTTCGACTGATCTTTTTACTTGAGTCGTGTTGATAATTCTCTCGCAACTTTGTCATTGCGCATTCACTCTTTGGTAAAAAAACAGTATGCTTGTACAGTGAAAAAGGAGCATACATGTATCAAGTACTTGCACGAAAATATCGTCCACGTAATTTTAATGAATTGGTCGGTCAAAATCACGTCTCTCGTGCTTTGACGAGCGCTTTAGAACGAGGACGTTTGCATCATGCATATTTGTTTACGGGGACTCGGGGGGTGGGTAAAACCACTATTGCCCGTATTTTGGCGAAATGTTTAAACTGTGAAACAGGTGTAACTGCAACTCCATGTGAAGTATGCCCGACATGTAAGGCAGTCAATGAGGGTCGTTTTATTGATTTGATTGAAATTGATGCGGCCTCAAGAACCAAAGTTGAAGATACACGAGAGCTTTTAGATAATGTCCCTTATGCACCGACACAAGGTCGTTTTAAAGTTTACTTGATTGATGAAGTACATATGTTATCAACGCATTCTTTTAATGCGTTATTAAAAACCTTGGAAGAGCCACCAGAGCATGTAAAATTCTTATTTGCAACGACAGATCCGCATAAATTACCGATAACGGTCATCTCACGCTGTTTGCAATTTACCTTAAGACCACTGGCAATTGATGAGATTACTCAGCATTTAAATCAAGTATTGTCTACAGAATCGATTGTTGCTGATTCAGATGCGATTTGGCAGATTGCAGAATCTGCACAAGGTTCATTACGTGATGCATTATCTTTAACCGATCAAGCCATTGCATATGGTCAAGGTGAAATTCATCATCAAGACATTAAAGAAATGCTGGGATTAATTGATCGAACGATTATTTATGACTTAATTTTGTCGATTCATCAAAATCAGCCAGCACGTGTAAGTGCATTATTATTACAATTTAGACAGCAAGCTTTAGATGTATCATTGGTTTTAGACCAGTTGATTTCGACTTTACATGAATTGGCTTTACTACAATATTTACCTGATTTAGCACTTAAATATAGTCATGAAGTTAATCAAAAAATTATGCAGTTATCGAGCTTGATTTCAGCAGCAGATTTACAGCTTTATTATCAAATCGCTTGTAAAGGTCGTGCAGAATTACAGCTTGCCGTGACACAAGAGCAAGGTTTTGAAATGTGTGTGTTACGGTTGCTGGCATTTAGGCCGATTTCTGTCAATGAGCTTCCAGATCAAGCATCTCAACCATCATTGGCAACACATTCTCAGCCATTGGTCGAAATGTTGCAGCCAACATCTGATGATGTCTTTGAGATGGAAAATACCACAGCTGCTAGTGTCGTAGAGAACGCACCATCTCCAGTAGCGATGGTCGCACAACCCTCTAGTGTATTTACGCCGTCTGAGGAGAATGAAAATCATCAAAATTTATGCAAAGTATCAGATGATCATTCATTAAAGCATAATGATGATATTCAGTTACAGCAATGTCAGGATCAACAAGCACAAAGTGAGTCAATTGTTTTTGATGCGACATCAGATGAGCTATTATTTGGTTTAGACATCGCATCTTCTGAAGTGACTGATATACAGCAGCATTGTGATAATGATGTTGTTTTAGAGGATTTTTCTGTCGAAAGTTCAATATCAGAAAGTCATCAGCTTGTGTCTAAGCAAACTATGGCTATAGATTGCAATACCGAACAGTCTGTCATGGAAAGTTTATGGGAGGAAACGGCTGTTGATTCTGACCGTGATATCGCCATACCTCAAGACGAATCTCCGCTAATAACAGTCGCATCATCCTGTATGCCACAAGATATTCTTCGTTTGTCTGAACAAGATTTACACGGTGAATGGACGGTTGAAAAATGGGAGTATTGGTTTCGGTATGCTGAATTATCGCCTGCAGTACAAGAGTTGGCACAGCATGGTATTATGACAGGCAACATTAATGGCGAGTCAATCTTTCATATTCCAGAGCAATATCAGGCCTTGTTAGATCAGTTGCAAGTTTATTTAGAACAGGCATTACAGCAACAATGGCCACAGACTGTTTTTGGTGTAAAATATGAAAATTTAACCTGTACGACACCTTACACTTTGCTCAACCAACGCAAACAAAAAGCATTCCAGCGTGCAAGTGAATTACTTCATCATGACTCAGTTGTGCAAAGCTTAATTCATAACTTTGATGCAGAATTACATAATATTCAGTTGAAATAGTTTTAAAAAGTTGATTTTACCTAATTTACTGATGAATTCATCGTCATGAGAGAATCAAGCGGGTTATATTAGGTATATTTCAACATCATTAACACAACATGAGTAGTTTTTGCTATAGCTTGAAAAATAATCATCAATGTAGTTAAAAGTTGATGATTTACTATGTTTGAGTTTTTATCTAAATCGAGCGTAAGACCTCTACCGACAGTCAGGTGGGGGATACAAACGATGCGGTAAAGGTCGTCCTGTGAAGCAGAAAGCAAGTGAAATCCGTAAGGAAGTCACCTAGGCGCTTTTGCTTTTAGAATCCTCCACTTGAGCGCGTCGAAAGTGGTGGGAGTATGTCAAGATTCAATTACTCGAGATCCTGATTTAAAACCATGTTTTTTCGCTAAAAATACAATTAATAAGCCCATTAGGGATAAAAAAGCCATACTGATGAAAAATGAGCTGATACCGAATTCTTTTAGCAGAATTCCTCCAGCAATACCACCGCCCGCGACAGCCAAGTTAAAAACTGTCACTAACATAGATTGAGCAATATCAACATGATCACCAGCAGTATCCGCAATAGCTGTCTGTAGTAAGGTTGGTGCACCCCCAAAAGTAATTCCCCATAAAGCCACACCGATGATGATGGCCCAAATTTGATTACTTAATATCCCCATTAAAAGAACAGCACAGGTGAAGCCCAGTAAATTTATCAATACTAATTTTCGTAATATCTTATCAATAAAAATACCTGTGATCCAAATTCCTAAAATAGAACTTATACCAAATATGAATAAAATAAAATCAAGATATTTACTGAGATTAACAGAGACTAAATAGGGTGAAATGAAAGTATAAAGAATATTATGCGCCAATATCCATAAAAAAATTACAGCTAAAATTGAGCAGATTCCAGGATGGTATAAAACCTCTTTAATCGATATCTTTTGGCTGTTTGATTTTCCCTGAACATGAGGAAGCTGTGTTTGAACCCAAATGATTAAGCCTGCCGTTAAACCTGAAATAATCAAAAATACGCCACGCCAACCCAACAGATTACCTAGCCATGTCCCGATAGGTACTCCTATACATAAAGCAATAGGTTGACCAATCCCAACAATAGCCATGGCTCTACCTTGTAAATTTATAGCGACTATGTTGCGTGCATAACCCGCTAGAACTCCCCACATAATTCCAGCCGCCATCCCTGAAAGAAAGCGCAAAAACAGTATAAGGAAGTAGTTTGATGATATTGCTGTAAGGCTGTTAAAAATAAAAAGACCACTGATTGCAAACAGGAATAGGTATTTTCTTGACCAACTCCGTGTTGCAAAAATAACAGGGATAGCTGTCACGACTGATCCAAATGCGTAGACTGAAATTAATTGACCAGCTAGAGATTCTGATACATGTAAATCATGGCTTATTAAGGGCAATAAACCGGCTGGAATAATTTCAGTCATGATGGTAATAAAACCCGCAAGCGTAAATGCCAATAACGTCCATATTGGTAATTGGGGTTGTTGTAAATCGTTCATTCTGGAATGATCGTTCCTAAATTAAAAAAAGAAATGCTTAGTGATGTATAAGATAGACTAAGCGCAGATAAATAAAGAGTTTTAGAGTATATTTAACGCGGTCTCAACAATACTAGATAAGTATTCTTGACGATTTTGTGTATCACATCCCTGACTTAAAACTCTTATTCCCTGAATAGTATTTACGAAAAAAAGTGCCAGTGCATGTGCAGAATGATCCTTCTTTATTTCACCTGATTGCTGCCCACGTATGATTAATTTTTCTAATGCTTTTTTTAGCCTTTCAAAGTTATATGTTACTGTTTTAGCAACTTTTGCATCTTGACCAGCCAGTTCCAAACTAGCATTAGCGATGAGACAACCACGATTTTCAATATCGGTTATTTCATCTTCAATAATTTGCGAAAAAAATTGGTTGATTATTTTTTTTACAGAACCTGTACTTGATAATAAATCAATATTAGCTTGTGTTTTGAGTTGGTAACGATATAAAGCGTGTTGATACAATTCTTCTTTATTTTTAAAAGTACTATATAAACTACTACG
Organism: Acinetobacter sp. SAAs474; assembly: GCF_032823475.1. Taxonomy (NCBI): domain Bacteria; kingdom Pseudomonadati; phylum Pseudomonadota; class Gammaproteobacteria; order Moraxellales; family Moraxellaceae; genus Acinetobacter; species Acinetobacter sp. SAAs474. Next base: position 2,501,833 of record NZ_CP127915.1, on the reverse strand, counting down.
TGATAATCCAGTTTCATCGACTAAATCTTGGATTGAAGTCGCAAAAAAACCTTTACGCCAAAAAACCTCCATAGCAGAATCGGCAACTTTTTCTGGATCAAATTCTTTTATACGCATAACTTTATACTGGAACAATCATTCCAATAAATAATATTGAATCTATTATCGTGTGTCAATCAATGATTGTAGTTAAGATAGCAGGTATTCATGCACATCATTTTTATCATGTATGGTGTATGATAATCTGCTCATACATTGAAGACATCGAAAAAATGCTGGTTACGATTAATTTTAATCTTAAAATATTAACACGCCTGAATGTATAGATAAAAAATTATTGATGTGATGTTTAAAATTTAACGAATTGTCTAGTATTGTTGATGATGGATATAGGATTCATTGCATAAATAAACTAACATACAATGATGAAAAAATAATTGTTTTGAGGTCATTATGTCATCCAAAACGCCATATAAGGTGTTATGTGTTTGTTTAGGTAATATTTGTCGTTCTCCAACAGCAGAAGTTGTACTTAAACATTTTTGTGATGAGCAAGACTTAAATATAATCATTGATTCTGCTGGAACCAGTAATGCTCATCCTGATCAGGCGCCTGACTTAAGAAGTCAGCAACATGCAGCAAAACGTGGTTATGACTTATCGACACTCCGCGCACGACAATTACAATTACGCGATTTTATGGCGTTTGATCTGATTTTGGCAATGGATTTAGAAAATTTGGCGCATATAGAAAAACTTAAACAAATCGCATTAGATCAATTTGAAGAAAAGCATCTTAAAGCCAAAATTGCCTTGATGAGTCAATATGATACTCAATATCCTCAACAAGAAATTCCTGATCCTTATTATGGTGATGCGTCAGGGTTTGAGCGTGTATTAGACCAATGTGAGTCGAGTAGTCAAGCATGGGTAAATATTTTTAAAACGATGAATGTTTAAGGCTAAAATGATGAAAATTGAAAAAGATGTACAGCTTCGGTCTTTTAATACATTAAACTTAAACAGTTCTGTCACGCACTATGTCAAAATTCATTCTATTGATGATCTGCCATTAGCTTTTGATTATGCACAGACACATCAGTTGAATTGTATGATTTTATCTGGTGGAAGTAATGTTTTATTGCCAGAAAAAATACATGCTTTACTGTTGCATATTGATATTCAAGGGATTACTCAAATAAATGAAGATCCATATAGCGTATTGTTAAAGGTAGGTGCTGGCCAACGGTGGCATGATTTTGTGCTATGGACAACATCGCAAAATTTATTTGGATTACAAAATTTAGCGCTCATTCCTGGTTTAGTGGGTGCCGCACCTGTACAAAATATTGGTGCCTATGGTGTTGAAGCTGGAGAGTTTATTGATTCTGTTCAGGTTTATGATTGTGTTGAGAAAAAAATTAAAACGATTCAACAAAAAGATTGTCAGTTTTCATATCGATACAGTATTTTTAAACATGATCCTCAACGTTATGTGATTACACATGTTAATTTTAAATTATTTAAACAGGAAAATTTAAAACTTGACTATGGTGATTTAAAAGCAGCAGTGGGTGAGAACCGTACCGGTTTAAATTTACAACATCAGGTGATTAAAATCCGTCAAAGTAAGTTACCTGATCCTCAAATTTATCCGAATGTAGGAAGTTTTTTTAAAAATCCAATTATTTCACAACAGCAATTTGATATATTATTTCATAACATCAATGCTGTACCGCATTATCCTCAGGCTAATCATCAAATTAAGGTGGCAGCAGGTTGGTTGATTGAACATGCACACTGGAAAGGTAAGCGGCTTGGCCCTGTAGGAATGTTTGATAAACAAGCATTGGTATTAGTGAATTATGCAGACGCAACATTTATTGATGTACAACATACTTATATGGCTGTACAACGTGATGTTTATGATCAATTTGGAATTATTTTAGAGCCTGAACCCGTATTGTTTAATGATATCGGACAGATTGTGGCACATTCTACAGCATTGGAAACATTGCAATGAAGAAAGTCGATTGGATGGTGCGGATAGTACAAGTTGCAGCAGCACTTTTTGTACTTATCGGCTGTCTGGTACTTTTTGTTTATTCGCCTTTTTATTCTAAAGCGATTGTTAAGCTCTTGAATAGCTTTGTCTCAGTAGAAGTGAACCAAATAGCAGCTAAAAGTCAGAAGCTCGGTGAGTTAAATGATGATGATACATTGGAACCGGGATCAAATCTTTGGATTGCACGACAAGCATATCTAAAATTGTTGGAAGAAGATATTCAACAACATAACTCGCAAAATATAACGTTGTTACAACAACGTTATAAAATATTGATTCATTTAATTAATCAGGAAAATCTTCAAGAAAAAGAAGCGGGTTCGGCAGTCCAAGTCCCTATGACTTCACCGCATGCTAGTTCTGAAGCAGAGGCTGATCGTGCTTTAGCTGTGCGTGAGTTACTTGAGCTCAATAGTTCTGAAAATAAAGAACTTATGGATAAATATCGTATATTTTTGTCGACACATCAAGTGCAACAGCATGATTTGGGTACAACAGATTATCGTTCTAAAGATCTGAACTTAACTGAAGAAATTAATGATATGCCTGATCAAAGTGATGCGCACCGATCTATTCAACAGTCGAAACCTTATGCTATTGTTGTATTGGGAGGCGGCTTGGCACTGGATCAAAAAACCAAAAATATTGTCGTTAACCAATACACACGGCTGCGTTTAGAAAAAACCTTAGAGATAGAAAAACAATATCATTTACCTATTGTATTAAGTGGGGTAGAAGCACCCTATATGCAACAATGGCTTAAAGAACGGGGGGTGAATGCTAAATTGCTTGAAAATAGAAGCATGAATACCTGTGAAAATACTCGTTTCAGTTCATTATTGTTACAAAAAAAAGGTGGAGCGCCAACGGTTATTTTAATTACTGATCAATACCATATGCCTAGAACGCGTCGATTATTTGCTTTAAATGGTATTGAAACAATTCCTGTTGAAGCACCGATACCTACTCAATTAACCACTTGGCGTCCTAGTGCGCAAAATTATGACCATAGTCGTCGGGCAAATTATGAATTACTTGCCACTGTTCGTGATGTCATATTTGGTTTAAGCGATTGTCGAGAGATTCCATAATGTCTGATTTGCCATTTTTAAATCCAAAAGATTTACAGCAACTTGATTTGCCCATCCCTAGTCGGGAAATGACATTAGAAAAATTGGAAAAATTAAATTTAAACCGTGTATATATCCCTAATGTGCATATTCAGGCATATCGTAAACTGTATGGCTTTGATCGATTAAATTGCGAGCATTGGCAAGGCTATGTTGAAATGCCACTTTTTAAATTGCATGTGCAAGTTTTTACACCACAACTCGCGGGGAGTCGATTTCATCGAATACAGGGTACAGTTGCACTTTTACATGGTTATTTGGAACATAGTGGTATTTATCAACCGATTATTCAGGAATTATTGGAGCAAGGTTTTAGTGTTTTAACCTATGATTTACCTGGACATGGTTTAAGTAATGGTTCACCTGCCAATATCGCAGATTTTGATCATTATCAACAGGTTTTAGAAACTATTTATCACTATGTTAAAAATGCAGATCAATTACCACAGCCTTGGGTTGGTATTGGTCAAAGTACTGGTGGTGCAATCTGGATGCACCATGTTTTGCAGTATGCTGAACGTCGGCAAAATCCCTTTATTGAAAGAATTTTATTACTTTCTCCTTTAATACGTCCGGCCAAAACAGCGTGGTGGCATAACACGATTGGCTTAAGTATTATCCGTCGTATTAAGCGTGAAGTGCCTCGTCATTTTAGACGTAATAATCATAATCCAGAGTTTTTACGATTTATTCGTTTAAAAGATCCTCTACAACCAAAAATGATGGGAATGGGTTGGATTTTAGCGATGTCAAAATGGATGCGGGAAATGGAGGATCGTCCTGCTTGCCGTATTCCGGTATGGCTAGCACAAGGTGCTTTAGATCAAACGGTAGATTGGAAATACAATATTGATTTTATACGAGAGAAATTTAGGTTACAAACATTACTAATTTTGGAAGAAGGCTCACATCAGTTAATTAATGAGCGTAAAGATATTCGTGCTGCTTTAACAGGATTGATTCCAGCATTTTTACATGCTCAATCAGGCCGACGTTATTATGAATAATCAATAAGATTGGTTTATGTCACCAAGAAAAAGTTAACTTTCTTTTTGTTGGTTATTGATATTGTATCGTTTGAAATATTGATACATACGTCTGTGCAAAATATATTGCTGTGCATATAAAGGTATTAAAGTAAGGCTCAAATCATCATCCATATAAATTTGAATCATCATTATGATCAGCACAGCATATTTTTATTTCTTTTAAATCTAAAGCGTCAATTAGATCAGTTGCAACTTTTGTGCCATCATTGATTATAAATTTAATAGGATTTCCATTTGCATGTTGGTGTGTTCTGACATGACTCGTATCAATAAAGATACATTCTAAATCAGCATCAGAAGATAGTTATTTAAATATTTTTAGTAATTTACTCTCTTTAAGCCACCAATTGAATTTTTTAATAATAGAGTTTAGCGTAACCAATTTTTCGGCTAAGTTTCGCCAAGAACATTCAGTCTGAATCCTATAGATAATTGTTTCAATACATAATTTTAAATTATGTTTGGAATAAATAACAAAATTAATCAGAATAGATTTTAGTTTAGAGCAGTATTGATCAGTCAGTATTGTTCGAGGTATAGCGAGAACTGAATTTGGTATGGCGATAGAATTCTACTTTCTTGCTATTTTTTGAATATAAAATATCAATAGGCTCTAGTATTTTTGCTTTTTGCTTTTTGCTTTTTGCTTTTTGCTTTTTGCTTTTTGCTTTTTGCTTTTTGCTTTTTGCTTTTTGCTTTTTGCTTTTTGCTTTTTGCAATCATTCCGTACTGACTTATAAACCATATTTTTCATATCGTTTATTCTGTATGTGGTATTGATGACACCAGGAGCTATAGATAGGTTAGATTTCGTCTATTTAAAATAAACATTATGTGACTATCTGTAAAACGATTAGATATTATGATGCAATTTTTTGCTTGTATCTAAAGATAAAATTGCATTTTTAGTTTCTATTATTTTAAAGAGGCATTAAAAATGAAATTTTCTCAGTTGACTGTTATTTGTTTAATTTTTTTAAGCATCATTTATTATTTTATGTTTAGCATAAATTACATATAACAAGGTTTTTTAGGCATTAAAGGCTAAAATTGTTTATTTTAAGTTAACCATTGATTAATTACTAAACAATTGATTGATTTTTGTTATATTTATTTTATATTAATAATATCAATCATTGATTAGAAATAATAAAATAATTATATATAAAAAAATAAATATAATCTATTGAAATTAAATAATTTGTAATAAAAAATAAATAAAAAAATTGTTATATTAAGAAATTTTTAAATATAGGAATAGGCTTATTAATACTTTTTAAGTTTTATTTTATTTTGTCAATGCTATTTTGGCTCTTTGTTTGATTTTAAATTTCGATAAATATTGATATATTAATTGGACTTAATATCCAGATATACATGAAAATTATTTTGAAGTATGTCGTTATTTCTAAGATGAGATATAAGTTTTTTGATTTATTGAGGTTTTTTATGAAAAATATTTTTACAAAATTAGCGTTATTATCTTCTTCTATTGTTTTGGCTTCTTCTGCTATGGCTGACGTAACAGCATCAGCAACAGCTACTTGGGATGCTACCGCTGTTAAAGATACGACTTCTGTTTTGGTTGTAACCCCATTAAAATCTTTAAACTTCCAGTATGCAGAAGGCTTAGAAGCATTTAATACTCAAACTGGTGCTTTTGATATCACGATTCAGGGACAAAGTGGAGCAACAGATTTTGAGCTTACCTCAAAATTAATTAGTAATACCTTAACACGTGGCTCTGATGCGTCTACTTTAGACGTGGGTGTGGCATGGAATGGTACCAAATTAGATAAAACTACCCCAACGACTTTAATTAATACTACAAATGGTACCACTGCTGGTTTAGATGCACTTGCACAATCATCTAAGTATAGTGTTATAGAAAAGAATACTAATAAGCCTGTTCGATCATCTGCTCAAGGTAATTTTGTATTTAGCATTGATGGTGCTACTTCTAATGGTGCTGATAACGTAGAGTTTTCTGACTTAGCTGATGGAATGTGGAATGGTGAAGTTTCAGTGCAGTTTACTGCATTATGGACTGTGCCAGAACAAGAGAGTTAATGATTTAAGTCTTGATATTAGATATGAGGATTTTCCTCATATCTAAGTTTCACATCATATTTTCTACTTTTTATGGCTAATAATAATGAAATCATTTTTTTATATCTTGGTATGCAGTATTTCAATGCCTACTTATGCTGTTAATGTAGGTGATATTACTTCTATAATTAATTCGAATCAGAAAAATTTAATTAAAGAAGTTGAAAATACTACTAATGTTGCACGTTATATTGGCTTAAAAATAGAAAAAATAACTTCTCCAACAGCACAAGGTGTTGTTATCAAAGATGACAGTAAAGAAGTATTATCGACTCCTGCAGGATTGGTATTACCAGGGGCGGGGAAAGATGTTTTTAAAATTTTATATACCGGACCAGAAGATGATCAAGAGCGTTATTACCGTTTATCTTGGTTAGATGCTCCTGTATTGGGATCAGAAGACAATACGGCCAATAAGGCGGCACTTGCCACTACATCTGCGATTATTAATACCATTTTAGTGGTTTCTCCACGTAAAGATAAACTCGACTATCAATATGCCAATGGCACGATGACCAATACTGGTAATGCCAGCTTTCGTGTTGTTGCGGCAGGCCCATGTTTAGATAAGAAGAAAGAGATTGATGGGAAGGGCTGTCGTGAACGCTATTATGTTATGCCGGGAACTTCAGTGAAATTACAATTGACTGATTGGAATGCACCAAAAACCCATTTAGGCATTTGGTATGCCGATCAATACATCAATGTTTCTAAGTAGTTAAAATATATATTACTTTCAATGTCTATCATAAGTAGGTTATGTGAATAGACTCGACATATAAGATTCTCTGATTTTTATTATGTTGGTCTATTAGGTTGATCAATATATATATTTATTTTTCACATAATGCTTAACATATTCTCGATCAATATAATTTTTATGAAAAACTATTTATTCCCTGGCGTTTTATTTACTGGATGTACATTTGTGTCGGTATTATCTTATGCTGGAGAAAAACGTATTGTTGTCGGGGATTATACCTTTCCAGAGGTATTGTCGAGCGCTTTGGCGCAGGGAATTAGCATCCCTGTGTATTTAAAATATACAGAAGATGCCTCAATACAACAGGGTAAGAGTGAGCAGAAAGTTGCTGATGCAAAAATTATTTATAAAAATGATCAATTATATGTTGAGGCAATTGATTTTAATGGTTATCAGCAAACCACAACCCTATCATCAGCGTTAAAAGATCGTTTACAGACTCTTGATCAAAGCTTTAATCATAGTATGCAGATTAAGGTAAATGATGATTCAACATTAAATATGAATCTCGAATCGATGTATCTGGAATTGGCCGTAGATCGTAATGCATTAGCAACGAGTTTAATTCCACGTTCAGATGTGTTGGCTGAAGCGACATCAAATGAAATTGCTTCCATTTTAAATTATCGTTTTGGTTATTCTTATAATGAATATGATAGTTTATCAAATTCTTCCAATTATTTAAGTTTGGACAGCGTAAGTTCTTATAAAGAGCATCATGTCAATTTAAATGGTTCTATTTATGGGATTGGAACGAGTAACGTACAAAGCAATTTATATCGGGCCATGTATGAGCGTGATTTTGCGGGACGTCGTTTAGCTGCAGGGATGATGGATACCTGGAGTATGCAATCGATTGCCAGTTTATCTGCACTGAGTACCAGTAAGATTTATGGTTTCAGCTATGGGACTAAAAGTAATACAGTGATTGAAGATAATAAACAGTCTTTAACCCCTATTGTGGTGTTTTTACCTAGCGCTGGAACGGTACAGATTTACCGTGATGGTCGTTTATTAAGTATTCAAAATTTCTCCATGGGAAGTCATGAAATTGACACCTCTAACTTTCCTTATGGTATCTATAATGTTGAATTAAAAACCATTATTGATGGTCAGGAAACTACCACAACGGCTCAGGTCAATAAATCTTATGGGCGTAGTTCTAGTGTCACTGGTAAATTGGATTGGCAATTATTTGGTGGAATGCTGGAATATTATAAACAAGACCAGAATAATAGTCTTTATTTAAATACAGTCAGTAAACAAGATACTTGGTTGATGGGTGCAGCTCTGGCTAAAAACTATAATGTACTTTCTGGTTTGGCATTGAGATCCACGTTTTATGCATTTGATGAAAATGCTGTTGCAGAAGCACAAACAACTTTATCCTTTAATCCAAATACCAATATTACAGCACAAGCAATGCTGGCGACAGATTCTTCTTATTTAGGATCAATTGCATTAAGTTATAACTTACCACAAGGCTATGGTAGTGTTTGGGGATCTTATAATAAAAGTGCACAAGGCAATAAACTATATTTTACGGAAAATCATGGCTTTGATGCAGGTTTGAGTTTTAACTTTAAACAACTTTATCAACGCCTTGGTTTTTTAAATGTCAGTTATTCTAAAAGCTTATTACGTGAGTATTCCAATACCAATATGGAATATTTTCAAAACTTATTTAATACCCGTTATGCCAATATCAGTTTAAGAACGGGAATACAAAAATCGACTTATGAGAGTCAGCGTTCGGATCAAGATAAATATATTTTTGTTGATGTCAGTTTACCAATTTCACGCTGGTTTAGTGCGGGGATCAGTAGCCGTAACAGTAATTTATTGGCTAATGCCAGTTATAAACAGAATTTTAGCAATAGCATCATTAATGGTATTGGTGTTGATGTTAAACAAGTTATTAAAAGAGAAAATGATTATTTAAATCAAGATGATTTCTCTGCATCTGCGTATTTATCTTATCAAACCACCATTAACTCAGGCACTTTATCTGCCAGTGCATCGGCACATAGTAAAAACTTTAACTATACTACCCAAGGCTCGATTGCCAGTTCGAATTTCTCGATCGGGCTTGGAAATAATAATTTTGGTTCTGGCGTGTTGATCAATACCGGTTTACCTCGTGGTACCAAAATGTCGGCATTGATTAATGGTCAAGATTATACCTTAAGTGGCAATCGTAATTTTATTCCATTGGCACCTTATAAAAAATATACCGTTGAATTAAGAAGTGATAAAAACTCAATGGATAGTGTCAGTATTGGTCAGGGACGTAAAAATACCGTGGTGTTATATCCAGGCAATGTGGCCAAAATTAAACCTGATGTGAAACAGATGGTAACGATTTTTGGGCGTATTCGTTATCCAGATGGCGAAATTGCATCACATGTTCAGCTCAATAACCACATTGGTAAAACCAAAACCGATTTTAATGGTGAATTCTCTTTAGATGTCGATAAAAAATATCCAGTGATTACCATTGTTAAAGAAAATGGTGATATTTGTGAATCAACTTTATCATTGAAAGAACAACAAGGTGTGGCTTGGTTGGGTGAAATCTCTTGTATATATAAAGCAGCCAGTCATGGTAAAGATAATTTAGAGGCACGTCGTTATGATTAATTATCAAAAAATATTTTTAACCATTGGGCTATGTGCTTTACAGCAAACGATCTATGCTCTAACTCCTCCTTCTGGATATACGCTGACAGGTAAAAATAACTTTGTTTTTATTGAAAATAATATCGATAAAGAATACTTGATTGCCTCAGAAGACTTGGATCCACGTTTTACAGGGAATAATGTTTGGACCAAATACGGTAAAAATAAGCAAGATTCATTGGGTTATATGGGGCGAAATACGAGGTTACGTGCAAATAATAATATTGATATTTGGTTAGAAAATTCGGCTATGCTTTATCCCTTTCAAGGGCTTCGTTGTCGAATAAGAAATGCTAATGAATGTCCATCAACGGGTTTTATTCCGCCAGCATTTACAGATCAATATGGTGCTTATAAAATGCGCTCTGGTGATACTGAGTTTACAGGACACGCTGCACGAGGATCATTTTCTTCTCAAGCATATGAGTTTCTAAAGAATCAGGCGGTTGGTTCTTTTAATAGTTATGATATGCATTATTGTGAAACTACTGAAGACTATGATCCTGCTGCGGGAGGGCGTTGTAAAGATGCGACGACAGGAAGATGGCGTAAAACACAGCTTAATATTACAAAAACAGGAAATATCAGTTTTGTTGATACCCGAGCTTTTAGTGAAATTTGGATTTCTACTGATGGGACACCCACTTTAGCAGCCGATAGTCAGTTGTGTGAGCATATTGTGATTAGCTCTGGAGGAGACGAGAAGTCAGGACAACGTGAAGGCATTTCTTGTAAAATGCTCCAATACAATATAGATGCTGCAATTACAAATTTGTATCCTGGAATACGCTTTTATATGGTTGTTGATACTGCGGCATTAGGAAATATTAATCTGAATGAATATGATATCAGGCTTGATGGCGGAAATGGGGCCTGGAAGCGTTTTTCTGAGAAAGGTTCGGATAATAGTATGAGAGGGATGTTTACGACTGGTCAAGGCTATGTTCGCGTATTATTTACGAAAGCATTTTTCCGAAAAATGTTGGCTGCGGGTGCGAGTACATCTGGTAGACAGGGTGTTTTTACATTTGCAATCGATAATACAGTAACACCTCAATCAGGATTTTATCAATTTTCATCAGGAGTTGATATTGATATTATACCGCGTGAATATGGCATCAGTATTCGTCATCAAGATCAATATCAGCAGAAAAAAACAGGAAAAATTGGTGAAGATGAAGAAGATATTGTATTTAACTATATCGTGACACAATCGGCACCACGTAAAGCTGATACCGTTACAGCAAGCGTCATTGGTGAATCTACCACAGTAAAATCCATGAGTTATTGTTTATTTAAATCAAATGATAATAGTCTTAATGTGGCGATTCCAGCATATTTGTCTTATACCCATGAAACAGGAAATATAGTTGAGCAATATAGCGGTTGTAATGCCAACGCAACACTGGATTTAACCCATGCTGCTTGGACTGCGACGCCATGGGATGTACAACAATCAGGTTATTTTTATTCCACTGATTTAAAATTAAGATTTCCAATGAATGATCGTGTTTCTCAATTTACTGTAGATAAAGGTATTGATTGGTTGGGGAGTGTGCATGCAGAAGGGGATGTTAAAGTGGAGGCCAAATGGATTGGTGTGGATCGATAATTTATGAAATATTTTGCTTTGATTTTAATTGGATTGGTGACTGTTTTTTTTAGTTTAAGCAGTCAGGCCATGTATTTTTCTTCCTATATTTATGAAATGGGTAGTGATGAAAATATCATGGCAAAATATTTGACCAATGATACCAATAGTATGAATTTATATACTATTCAAAGTTATGAAATAGAAAAACCCAGTAATACAAATGAAGTTCGTATCAATAGTAAAGAAAAAGAAATTTTGTATACACCGTTAAGAAAAACTATTGATAAACAATCTACTGATTTTTTTAAGCTTATTTATCGAGGTCCTCAAGATAATAAAGAGCGTTATTATCGCGTCAGTTTTGTTGAAACACCATTAACATCGCTCAATAATAATGCAACGACACGATCACCAAGTTATTTACCTTCAGTGGCTTTAAGTACGATTTTAATCGTGCGTCCACGTAAACAAAATTTTCAATACCACTTAAATGAAAAACAAGGGCTATTAAAAAATACAGGAAATACTTTTTTTCGTGTAATTATTCATCAAGGTTGTAACGGTACAGATGAAGATGCAACCCATTTTTATATATTGCCAGGCGAGGAATATCGTGATCAGGCATTGATTGGCGATAATAAAATCTTTTTGGTGATCAATAAAAAATATATGCAAATTGGTCAGAAGTGCATATAGGAAAATAGCATTAGACCTTGTATCTTGGAGCTTGTAGTGATTAGCTTCCACTATTATATGCAAATTGTAGATTCCCGAAATTAAATGACACCTCAAAAGTTTAATTACTTATATCGATTTTTGTTAATAACTTGATAATATTTTGAAACGTTTTAAAGTAACAGATATGTGCCCAACACCCATTCTTCTTTTATTAATTTCTAGATTAATTTACTTTATTTAATTCAGGTTTTAGTTTGCTTCTTCGCTTCACTTTTTAGGAAATATGTGCACAGATAAAAAGTTTTCATCTTTTGATCACTTTTATCTGTTAGCACAATTTAAAATATTTACCAACCTCTCATGTCGATTGGTGATGCTTAAAAATTAGCTGGCAATAAACCTGTTTTACCACATTAAATCATCAGGAATAATATAGGCAGCATAAGGATCTTCTTCATCTGTTGTTTGACTATTCTGCTCTGTATTATTGACAATAATAAATCCTGACATTTTTTGATTAATTCGCTCAGCCAGTGCCTTAGGTAAAAAGGCATAGCTTTCATTGTCTTTCGCAATTACTAGACTTCCAGCAACTAAAGCATTATACACCTGTTGGTTTAGATAAACTTTCTTGATCTTTCCTGCATCAATAAATTGATATGATATATCACCATCTGTATCAGAAATTTTATGCTGCTGAATCATTTGAATGATTGCTGCTTTGAGTTCTTTTTCTTGTAACTGTGATTTTTTAGCTTGCTCGATTGCTAAATCTTTTGCATATTTTTCTTGCTGATCTTGTTTAATTTTCGCTTTAAGTTCGGCTTCTTTGCTATCACCTGTACGTTTTTCATGTACGGCTTGCTTGGAAAGCTTCTTGGCTTTTTTATTATCAACTAAGCCAGCCTTCAGGAGTTGAGCTTGTAGTGCATTTTTAACCATAATAAAGAATACCCTTATTGATGAGCAGATTGATGACGAAAATAAATGATCCAGTAAATCAGACTTAAACTAAGACTTAAACCAGCAGGGACTAAAAAGGCATTCAATTTTAATAGTGGTGCAACAGAAGCTGCAATGATACCACCAAGTAAAAAGCCAAATAAAATCAGTAAATGTAATACAATACGTTTAGGACTGATTTGAATCCCTCTAAGTTTATAGCCTAAGGCGAGACCTAAATCGGTCAGTACGCCAGAGAGATGGGTGGTTCGAATGATGGTTCCTTTGTAATGGCTAATCATTGCATTTTGTATACCCATGGCAGTACATGCCCATAATAAACTATAGCGAGGAAAATAAGGCAGTAAAAACCAACAGGTAAAAATAAATAACGCGACCAAACTCATCGGTAAGCCATATAAACGTCCGAGTTTAAAATTACTACTTCCTAAAATCAGCCCACTATAGAAGGAACCAATAACATAGCAGATAACAACCAATAATAAATACAATAAAGTATCTGTATTCCAGTCGATAACTGCCATGGCAAATATACTTACATTCCCTGTCATATGAGAAACAGATTGATGTAATACAGTAATGAGGCCTAATACATTGATCATGCCCGCATTGATTGCAAGAAAAAATGTTCCTAATTGTAACCAGTAAGGTAAAGTTTGAAATGGCATAACTTACACGCTTATTGATAATAAATACTTAATATTACTTGAAACGGCGGTCTACTGCTGCAGTGAATAATACATCTGTCGATGAGTTGAGTGCAGTTTCTGTAGAATCTTGTAGAACACTAATCACCATACCAATTGCAACGACTTGCATAGCAATATCCGTAGAAATACCAAATAGGCCACAAGCAACAGGGATGAGAAGTAACGATCCTCCTGCCACGCCAGAGGCACCACATGCGGATACGGTAGCAACAACGGATAAAATTAACATCGTAATAAAATCAACAGGAATATGTAAGGTATGTACAGCGGCTAAGGAAAGTACAGTAATGGTAACCGATGCACCTGCCATATTAATCGCAGCACCTAACGGAATAGCAACACTAGCAGTAGATTCTGCAATTCCTAATCGATGTGCTAAGTCTAAGTTAACAGGAATATTGGCTGCTGAGCTACGGGTAAAGAAAGCTGTAATTCCGCTTTCTCGTAAACATTGAAATACTAGTGGATAAGGATTACCACGTGTGATTACAGCAACCATTATCGGATTAATCACTAAGGCAACAAATAGCATAGAACCAATGAGCACTGCAAGTAGGTGTCCATAACTGACAAGCGTTTGTAAACCTGAATCCGCAAAGGTCACGGCAACTAAGCCAAAAATACCAAACGGTGCAAAATTAATGACCAGTCGAATAACTTTATTCACTGCTTCAGCTGTATCGCTTAAAAACGCTTTGGTGCTGTCTTTGGCATGGCGAAAGGCGATACCAAGTACAACAGCCCAAGCCAAAATACCAATAAAGTTTGCTTCACTAATAGCTGTGATTGGATTGGCAACAAAACTTAATACCAAGTTTTTAAGAATACCTGCCAAGTTATCTGGGGGGATAATATTGCTTTGTACTGGTAGATCAAGCAGTAATGTGCTTGGAAATAGCCAGCTGGCGATTACTGCACTGAGTGCCGCTAAAAACATCCCTATGCCGTACATGAATATGATGGGTTTAACATAAGCGTTGCTTCCACCAATTTTAAAATTTGCAATGGAAGAAAGCACTAGTATAAAAACTAAAATAGGTGCGACGGATTTTAGGGCCTTAATAAAAAGATCACCTAGCAAGCTTAAATAAGGTGCAGCTTGCGGAAAAATGACTGCAACTAAGCCACCAAGAATAATCGCAATAATAATACGTTTAACTAAACTCATTTGCATGTAAGCAGAGAACATAAGGAGAGCCTTGTCGAAAATCACGAAGACAATTAAAAAAATAACTGACTATTTTATACTGAAAATGACATAAGCTTGAAATAATTTTCATATAAAAAATAAGTATTTATTTTTAAAAATGTTTTTTATTATTTTAGCATAAAATTTAGAAAAATATTGAAATTTATTGATCAGATAAAAACCCCAATCAGTCAGTCATTATGGGGTGATATATTTGATTTAATTAAAGTCATGGTATACATGTAATACGATGACTTTGCGATGTATTATTTTGATAGCTGTGCGGATAAATCTTGTATGGCTTGATAATGCGTTAAATAAATAGTGCCATGCATATTTTGCAACCAATTCGACTGTTTAAGCTTATCCATGACGGGTCCTTTAACTTCAGATAGATGGAGTTGAATATGAAGTTTACTTAACTCTAGATCAAAATCTTGTAGCATTTCTAAGGCGCTTAAGTCAATTGAACTAATACTTGAACAGTTAATAATGACATGCTTTAGTTCGGTTTTTTTACTGACCTCGTTAATTAGAAAGCTTTTGAGTGTTTGAGCATTTAAAAAACTTAAGTTTTCATCAATACGAATAGACAGAATTTGTGGATAGGTTTGCACAGGATAACGTTCAATATTGCGAAAATGTTGCGTTCCCTCAACCAAACCAATGACGACCATATGGGGGCGACTAATTCTCCAAAGTAATAAAATAAACGTTGAAATAATACCAATAATTAAACCAGTTGATATATCAATACAGATCACTCCGAAAAAGGTAATCCACATGGCAATTCCATCCGCTTTAGAATAACGCCATGTATTAAAAAATGGTTTAAAATCAACCAGTTTCCAGATGGAAACAATGATGGTTGCCGCAAGTGCTGCTAAAGGTAGATTACGGAAAAATCCAGTAAAATATAAGCTAATAATGACAATAAATAAGGAGGAGAAGATGCCTGCCATAGGTGTTTTTGCACCAGCATCTGCATTCACAACTGTTCGTGATAGACTGCCAGTAACAGGAAAAGCAGAGCTTAATCCAGCACTGATATTGGCTACGCCTAGAGCAATTAATTCTTGATTGCTATTTAATTGACTACGTTGTTGTAGTGCAGTTGCCTGTGCAATTGATAATGATTCAACAAAGCTAATCATGGCGATCATGGTTGCACCAGGCAATAATTTGAATACAAGATTCATATCCCATAAAGGCATATTTAAGGGAGGAAATCCTAAAGGAACTTCGCCAACTGTTTTTATTCCGATGTGTTGTAAATTAAAGACCACTACAATACCAATACTGAATAATACTAATATGAGTGGAACTGTCCGGGATAAAAATTCAGTTTTTTTTATGATTTGCTTAAATTTTTGGCTGGCAATGATTTGAGGAATATAAATCAAAAACAAAATTGCACTTAATCCAAAGCAGACACTGGCCAAATGAATATCGTTTATAGACTGTATAAAGCTTTGAAAAAATTCTAATACATTATTCGCACTTAATGGAATATTTAAAATAAATTTTAATTGTCCTAGAGCAATCAGTAATGCGGATGCAATAATGAAACTTTTAATGACTGGATGACTGATCAGTTGAATTAAAAAACCAAAGCGTAATATACCAAGAATGAGTGAAATAATGCCGACCATGAGGGCTAAGAGACAGGCTGCTTGAATATAGGCTTCTGAACCAGCTGCAAAAAATGAATTCAGTGTAGCAAAAGTCATCATGGAAATAATGGCCACTGGACCAATAGACAGGGTTGGGCTGCTCCCAATCATGGCATACACAATCATGGGGATAACACTGGCATATAAACCTGTTACTGGTGGTAGTCCTGCAAGCATAGCATAGGCCATACCTTGAGGTACCAGCATGGCAATCACAATCAAAGATGACAGTAAATCAGACTGAAATGTATCTTGCCGATAATTTTTTAACCAAGACCAAGCAGGAAAGAAATGTTCAAGATCAGATTTCTTTTGTGACATATCAGCTTCAAAAGGTTATGCATAAATTATGATATATTATGCATAATTTATGCTAAGAAATCTTAATCAATAAAAGAATTTATCGTCACAGACTCCGATTTTGTTGATCACGATGCTGTCATGTCACTTTCTCGAAATAAGATAATCATTTAATTAAAGATTCAATAATATGGCAGAGATGATATTGATATTCAGACAATATAAAAAGTATTTAAAATGTCAAAACAACTTGAATATATAAATTGATGTTACGCTTCTTTAGTGGTCAGTATTGCTGGTTTAATGGCGTTGATTGAATACGATTATAAAAATTATTTTTTACAGTATAGTTCATGCAACGTATCTAATAGCGTGAAAAGATTAGCATCTTTTAGGCGATAGAAAATTTGTTTACCATCCCGACGAGTAGTCACCATATTATTTCTTCTTAGAATCATCAATTGTTGTGAAAGTGTGGGTTGTCCAATCTGTGTTAATTGTTCAATTTGAGCCACATTTAATTCTTGTTTTGCAATATAGCATAAAATTAATAAGCGATCAGTATTGGCTAATGATTTTAAAATCCCGACTACTTCATCGCTAGAATTACGCATGGATGAAATGGTGAATGTTTCATTCATATTTTAATTTCCATTATTTTTTAAAAAGTGTGTATTTACACTATTGTTGTTTCATTTCTTGCTAGATCTAAAATAAAAATTAGCAAATTAATGAGAATGCAGAATGCATCTATCATGATGACAGTTATACTCGCGAGACATACCGTTACAAATAGAGACAAGTTGTCAACAGACCTTGATATTATAAAGAAGAGTTTTTATTAGTAACATCGTATAAATTACTTAAAAATGTAAGTTTTATATCATGTGAAAAATCTTCTTTATAACAACAAACTAAGCCCTGATTGAAAAATTTATTTTTTTTTCTTGATTTGATCTTGCAATTGATTAATTTCTCGATTGGTGAAAAATATAGCGCTTTTAATCAGTTGATGAACAGTAACATCATACCATTCAAAACAAGTTTGAAGATTGTTGCTAAAGTGAGTTGTGGTCGTGATAATGTCTTCATTAATCTGAATAAGCCCTTGCTTTTCTAAACTATGAATAAAACTTTTAAATGTTGCACTGTCAAAATAAGATTGTTGCTGTAAGCATGGATGTCCTAGACAGCGTTTGAGTACGGCCTTTGCCATAGCTTCTAATGTTTTAGTATCTAAGGCTATTTTATGACCGTATGTGGCAATTAAGTTTTCGATTAAAATAAAATGACTTAAATGATGGTTGCATAATTGAGCAAGTAAATGAAAGTGACTCATATGCTGATTGGTATTCGTTGATAGATTAATATGATCATCAGTGATATGAATCCAAGTTTGGCGTTTAAATTCAGTTAAAATCGTAGATAATTGCTGAGATAATTCATTTTGTTTCCATTTAAGAAAAAACACTTCTTGAATAAATGGATAGATATGTTCAATATGGCGAAGTAATTCTGATTGAGATAGAGATTGTTTTGATTGAATAAGCTGAGCAATGATGGATGTTAAAATAAAGCAATGCAAAATATTATTACTAAAGTAATTTAATAGTGTTCTTTGGCGTTCTGCAACACGTACATATTGTTTTTGGTGTTGTGAAATGATATTAACCTGTTTAAGTTGCTCCGCATAGTCAATAATCTCGGCGCCATGATGTGCAGTTATAATCATTCGATCATCATATTTTACAGCCTGTAAAAATTCTTTTAAGTGATCTATTTGCTCAATTAAGGCCTGCTTTTCTAATTGAAAATCATTGTTGTTGAGTAGGACTAATGAAATCAGTGAAATTGGGTTAATCACAACAGCTTTATTGATATTTTCTAAAATTTCTTGAGCAACATGGTTGACGGTATTCATGACTGCAATAGGTGGCTTATCTGCGATATTTAAGTGTAGATGATTAGCATGATATTGTTGTAATAATGGATCTAATAAAATAGGTTCGCCGAAATTGACATAGACTCGACCAAATATTTTTTCAATTTTACGAATAGAATTAACCAGACCCCATAAAGATTCTGCTTCTTTGGGTTTGCCACTTAACTCGTTTAAATAGGCCGTTCCTTCTAGAAGTTTTTCATAACTAAAATAGGTGGGGATAAAAGCAATGGGTTTATTGTGGGTTGATAAATGACTCTCAATGGTCATTGCTAACATACCTTTTTTAGGTGGTAGTAATAGTCCTGTTCGTGAGCGACCGCCTTCGATAAAGTATTCAAGTGGGGTATTTCTGCGAATTAAGCTATTTAAATAAGCCTTAAATACAGCGGTATATAGTTGATTACCATTAAATGTGCGACGAATAAAATAAGCACCGCCACCACGTAAAATTTGTCCGACAACAGGTAGGTTAAGGTTAATACCAGCAGCAATATGGGGCACCATTAACCCACGATTGAAAATCACATAAGATAATAATAAATAGTCAATATGACTGCGATGGCAAGGGGTATATACGATTTGATAATCTTTGGCTAATTCACGTACAGTATCAAAATGATGTACTTCAATGCCATCATAGAGCTGGGTCCAAAGTTTGGTTAATGCCAGTTCAGCAAATCGAAGCGTAGAGTAAGAAAAATCAGAAACAATTTCTAATAAATACTGTTTAGCACGACTCTCTGCTGCTAAGATGGTTATTTTATGATCGATACTTTCTTGTCGAATAGCATTTTGTACTGCTTCAGTTTTAAGTAACTGATGGATTAAATTATGACGATCAGATAAATCTGGCCCCAGTATTGCCTCTTTGTAGTGGGTAAAATTTTGTTCTAACTGTTGCGCAATAAAGTAAGCTGGAGAAAAATGAGGTGTTTCAGTCTTTGCTTGATTGAGCAATGATCTTAATGATACAGGTTTATGAAACTCAATATAGTTTTCGCGGCTATATAATGAAATATTTAGCGTTTGTTTGAGTTTATTAGGCTTTGTCCATGCATCAGCAAATAATGCTTTTAGCCATGAGTTTTCATGTTGGGGTGCTCGACCCCAAAGCACTGTGACAGGGATGAGTTGAATATCTAAATTTGGATGATGTTCTAAATATTCAATTAATCGGATCAGTTTTGCTGAATAGTGAAAATTTTGTTTTTTATCATGTGTTTCATTTAAAGCTAATATACTATCATCTTCATGAAGGATATCAATTTCAAGTGATGAATATACAGAAGGTAAGCCACGTGAAATGGCTTCTTGATCAATCAATACAGTATTACTGATTGATGCATCTTCCAGTACATAGCATACTTGACTATTTTGTTGGTGTTGAGCCAAATTTTGTTCTAATTCGGCTGTATTGCCTAATACTTGCGGTGTGACAATTTTATCTAATATCGTTTTGGTGATATTACGATAAAACTTACTAAAAGGCTTAGACATAGATATATCCGAATTTGTGATTTTTATATATTTTCATCTTTGAAGTTAAAATTTTCAATATTTTAAGTTTTGTTTCTGTTTTGAATTTACATTTTAGGTACCTGAATAAGCAATGATATCAGATTTAAAAATCATTTATGCTGACGTTTAAGCAAACACTTATCGTGTTTTATTAAAAGGTAATCAGATTTTATTGTATTGGATTTGATTGAAGCCAATTCTTTTTTTTTCATAAGATAGTATCATCATTGTATTCATTCTTGATAAGACTATGAGGACAAGATTATGACAACTGATGCGGCATTTAAAACACCAGAAAATTTAGGGATTGCTGTTTATCAAAATAATGCTGATGCGATTGGTAATACACCATTAGTTCGCATTAATCGCTTAATTCAAGAACCTGTTACTGTATTGGCAAAAATAGAGAGTCGTAATCCTGCTTTTTCTGTTAAAGATCGTGTTGGTGCTGCATTGATTGCGGATGCTGAGCAGCGTGGTGTACTTAAAAAAGGTATGCATATTGTTGAGCCGACCAGTGGCAATACAGGTATTGCACTGGCATTTGTTGCAGCAGCAAAAGGTTATCCAATTACGTTAACAATGCCTGCGAGTATGAGTTTAGAACGCCGTAAAGTGCTTAAAGCTTTAGGCGCAAATCTGGTATTGACAGAAGCTGCCAAGGGCATGAAAGGTGCGGTGGAAGAAGCTCAGCGTTTAGCGAATGAGCAACCTGAGCTTTATTTTCTACCTCAACAATTTGAAAACCCAGCTAACCCTGCAATTCATGAGGCAACCACGGGTCCTGAGATTTGGCAGGCGACGCAAGGTCAAGTCGATATTTTAGTGGCAGGTGTAGGAACAGGTGGAACCATTACCGGTATTTCACGTTATTTTGAAAATGTGAAAAATCAACCGATATATTCAGTCGCAGTAGAGCCTGCTGATTCACCTATTATTGGGCAAACTAAACGTGGTGAAACACCAACACCAGGACCACATAAAATTCAGGGAATAGGAGCGAATTTTATTCCTAAGAACTTGGATTTAGATTTGGTTGATGAGGTGATCGCAATTGATAATCAAGTTGCTATTGATTGGGCGCGTAAAGCAGCAACTCAAGAAGGGCTCTTTGTTGGAATCTCATGTGGTGCGGCACTTGCTGCAGCAGCCCAACTGGCTCAACGTCCAGAAAATGCGGGTAAAAACATTGTGGTGATATTACCTGATGGTGGTGAACGTTATTTATCCTCAGTTTTATTTGATGATATTAAAGTAGACTAAACGTTTTGATTCTATAGATATTGATAAAACGTGTTGGTGGATGGATCTATTGATTATTGGTTTATTTTAATCAGTAAAATAAGCTGTTTATAAAAAATCAATAGATCCATTTATATCACGGTATTTGGCGTTAAATTGTATAAAATGCGATTTTAAAGCAATAAAATACCTATAGTTTTAGCAATCATGTCAAGCTAACTCGATTCATTAATCTGTTTTGATCATCAAAATAGGCTATAAGATTTTTGTTAAATATAATTTTTACACCATTAAATAAAATTAATGATATACACATCTATCGACATCTTAAATATTTAAAATATAACGTCAAAGGATGATGTCATTATATGATGAAATAGAGATTAAAATTTTTTAAGTTCAGGGATAATCTTTTCTAACCACTTAATCCAACCAGTTTCTAAATCAATACCTAATTGTAAAATCATTTTATGGATATATAAAGTACGATCATCATGATCGTTATGTGCAAAATCTTTTTGATAAATAGCGGTGTAAGTATTGAGTTTATTTTGATGATGAATGAGGTGTTGTTCTAATTCAGGTAGAATTTGATTGCCACCTAATTGTGCTTCTGCACGTAGACGAACCATAAGCTCTTCTCGTAACTGTGCTGGTTCACTATTTTTGACCATCCAATTGGCCAGCTCCGCTCTACCTGATTGTTCAACTTGATAGGTTTTTTTTCGACTATTTGGTGCAGATGTGAGCATGGTCGATATCCAGCCTTTTTGCAACATATGATTCAGTTCACGATAAATCTGTTGATGTGTTGCTCCCCAAAAGAACCCCATAGATCGATCAAAGCGACGTGCCAACTCAATACCGCTGCTTGGCTTTTCTATTAGGCTGGTGAGTAAGACATGTGCTAAAGACATAATGTATCAGAATCAAAATATTGTATAAGTTTATTATGCAACATATTGCATAGGAATAAAATATGCTTTATAAGTTTGTGCAACAAGTTGCATAAATAGATCACGATTTAGCCAGATACTACATCAATGAGAGGGACCGATGTCAAATTTTCCAAATTTATTAGCACCTTTGGATTTAGGTTTTACAGTTTTAAAAAATCGTGTATTGATGGGATCAATGCATACTGGGCTTGAAGAAGTTGAAAATGGCTTTGAGCGTACGGCTGCATTTTATGCAGAACGAGCAAAAGGTGGTGTTGCATTGATTGTGACTGGTGGTGTTGCGCCCAATGATCAAGGTGTTACTTTTGCTGGGGGAGCAAAACTAGATTCAATTCAAACGGCAGAGAAACATAAATTAATTACTCAAGCCGTACATCAAGTTGGCGGTAAAATTGCAATGCAAATTTTACATACTGGACGGTATTCTTATCAGGCACAAAATGTTGCACCATCTGCAATTCAGGCACCGATTAATGCAGTAAAACCACATGCATTAACTTCAGCTGAAGTTTGGCAGACGATTGCTGATTTTGTCAATTGCGCAAAACTGGCACAGTATGCAGGCTATGATGGTGTTGAAATCATGGGCTCAGAAGGTTATTTAATTAATGAGTTTATTGCGGCACGGACTAATCATCGTCATGATGAATGGGGAGGAAGTTATCAGAACAGAATCCGTTTAGCATTAGAAATCGTTCAGCGCATTCGTGCTGAAGTAGGCGAAAATTTTATTATTATTTATCGACTGTCAATGCTTGATCTGGTGGAAGGTGGATCAACACTTCAAGAAATAGTTGATTTAGCTAAACAAATTGAAAAAGCAGGGGCCACGATTATTAATACTGGTATTGGTTGGCATGAAGCAAGAATTCCGACAATAGCAACAAAAGTTCCTCGTGCTGCATTTACTTGGGTGACAGAAAAATTAAAAGGGGAAGTTAATATTCCACTCATTACATCGAATCGTATTAACACACCTGAAATGGCCGAGCACGTATTGAGTCTAGGACATGCGGATATGATTTCGATGGCGCGACCTATGTTGGCTGATCCAGAGTTTGTATATAAAGCCGAACAAGGGCGTAGTGATGAAATTAATACTTGTATTGCATGCAATCAAGCATGTTTAGATCAGATTTTTTCCATGCAAGTCGCTACCTGTTTAGTAAATCCACGTGCATGTCAGGAAACAGAATTAATTTTTAAAACGGCTGCGCAAATTAAAAAAATTGCAGTGATCGGTGCTGGTCCGGCGGGTTTAAGTTTTGCTATTCATGCTGCAGAACGCGGTCATCAAATTACAATTTATGAACGGGAAGCACAAATAGGTGGGCAGTTTAATATTGCTAAAACAGTTCCAGGTAAGGAGGAGTTTTATGAAACATTACGTTATTTTAAACGCCGTATTGAATTACAATCAAATATTAAATTGGTGTTAAACCATACTGCAACGTATGAAGATTTACAAAATAATTCATTTGATGAAATTGTTATAGCGACGGGGGTCGTACCACGACATTTAGAGATTGATGGTATTCATCATCCTAAAGTTTTATCTTATATTGATGTATTAAAATATAAACAACAGGTTGGTCAACGTGTTGCCATTATTGGAGCAGGCGGTATAGGATTTGATACAGCTGAATACTTATCTCAATACGGTGAAAGTGCAAGTCTAAATCCTGAAAAATTTTATACGGAATGGGGAATTGATACTACATATGAAAATGCAGGCGGTATTAAGGTTGCATTACATGAAAAATCACCACGTGAAATTTATTTATTACAGCGTAAAACGACACCTGTAGGCGCTGGATTAGGTAAAACGACGGGTTGGATCCATCGTGCTGATTTAAAAAATAGACAAGTTCATATGATCTCTGGTGTGGATTATCAGAAGATTGATGATCAAGGCTTACATATCACCATCGATCAGCAAACAAAAATTTTAGATGTGGATCATGTTGTAATTTGTGCCGGACAACAGCCTTTTCGTGCTATGTATGAACAATTATGTCACGATGGTTATCAGGTTCATTTGATTGGTGGTGCAAAAGAAGCGGGTGAATTGGATGCAAAACGTGCCATTCGTCAAGGTGCAGAATTAGCCGCTACAATTTGAAATTATAAAGAAAGTGCTTTGCACTTTCTTTTTATCTAGAATGAAAAATACCGATGATAAACTAGGAATATTAAAATCATCAGTAGGTATCATGGTGGTAACGGGTTGATACTAAACTGATCAAAATAAATAGTAATCAATAGAAAAACCCTATTATTGTAAGTAAACTTACATTTATTTTTTGTGTTTTATGTCTCATTATTGGTTGAATATTAAATTAAAATATCAGAGATAGTGTAGTATTTGATGTCTATCTCTTATATGTATTTGATATTCAGTTGGATAGGCTTTTCATCTATGGATATATAACTTGCTATAGCATTGAAAAATCCTAGATAGTGTATATAGGAAGAAAAGATGAAAAATATATTATATAAAGTATGCCGCCGCTATCTAGATCATGCATTTGATGCGCTGATTGGTGCTGAACAACCTAAAATTTATTATAAAGAACAAGGTTATTTAACGCATTTACTGCAATCTTTACCGCAGCTAAAACAGAAATATCGTCCCACTCCTTGGTTGGCAAATACACATCTGCATATTTTATATTTTGATTTTATTAAACAAAAAACAATCAAATTAAAGTATGACCTTATTGAGCGTTTAGTTATGCATGATGGAGGAATTACGGCGATTGCTTGGTTTGGTCTGGAGTTGCCAGAAGAAACACCAACAATTATTTTATTGCATACCTTAACAGGCTCTCCAGAAAGTATGGCTGAAGTCGTGCAAGATCTAAATCGATATACAGGATGGCGAGTTGCATTGTGTATACGTCGTGGACATGCAGATCTTCCGATGACGGTGGCTAAGATTAATCTCTTTGGTTCCACGGATGACTTAAAGGAACAGATTGCTTATATTCAAAAAAAATTTCCAAAATCAATACTTTATGCGGCTGGATCATCTGCTGGAACTGGTTTGTTGGTACGATATTTAGGTGAGGTTGGTGCTGATACGCCAGTTAAGGCTGCATTTGCTTTATGTCCGGGTTATAACACCGAAACAGGTTTTACCAATATTCATCCTGTTTACAGTAGGATTATGGCCAAGAAGTTATTTGAAAAATTTATTTCACCTTATGCAGAGGTCTGGTCTGATTTAAACTCATTACATCAAATAACCGCTGCAAAAAATTTAGCCGAATTTGAGCGTTTTTATTATGAAATGGCTGGCTTTAGCGATTATCAAACATATACACAGATGACCAATCCAATTTATGTTTTTAAAAATATTAAAGTACCTTTACTGTTGTTAAATGCAGAAGATGATCCTGTTTGCCATATTAAAAACTTTGAACCTTATAAGCAGGATATTCAAAAAATGAATAGTATTGCTGTGATTACAACCCGTAAGGGAAGTCACTGTGGTTTTTATCAAGGAACTTTACATACTCAATCATGGGCACATCAATTGATGGCGGATTTTTTTAAACGTTATCATCATTCAGTTATGTCATCTTCAATCCGGGAATAATGCTGTACTTGATGAATGATGAATATTGTCATGGTGTAATATGGGTCATTAAAAAATCTCCAGCTTTTTAGTCAAAGTCTGGAGATTTTTATTTGCTTTATCTCATCAATTGATGATAGCTAGATGAGTTAAATCGCTATATCAATCGTATCGATTAATTTTTTAATGCAGGCGTTGCCGCTGCGATTGCTGCTGCAACAGCATCATCTTCAGATTGTACTTTATTGTTCACAGCAGCTTGTGGTGCAGGTGTAGTCGTGATTTTTTTCTCTTCTACAGCCGTGTTTGTTACAGTTGTTTTACTACTGTTGCTATTACTGGTCGATGCTGTTGGGTTTGTTTCAACAGGTTTAGTGTTGGAAGGCTCGGTGTAGCTTGGTTGTTGAGTTTCACGCTGTGTTTCTGTTATAGCTGGCGCTGTAGGTTGGGTATTGCTGTCTGTCGTTACTGTGACTTCTTCTTGTACTTGAGTTGCTTCAAGTGCTTTAAAATCCGCTGGTTCAACTTGACTTGCTGCAGTTTTTTCTTGCTCATCTTCACTTGGTGATTCTTTTTTTACGCATGCTGTTACCAGTAAAGCAGTGGCAAGTGCGCCTAAGATCAATAACTTTTTATTCATAATTGCACAAAAATAGTGGTCTAGAGAGATAGGTTAATTATAACAGTAAAATAGATGAATGAAATCTTATCTTGTTGCAGACTGTGAAACTTTTATCAATTGGATACATTAATTATGACTTTAGTCGTATTTAAAATCGATCCTCTGTGATAAATGATATATGTTTAATTCTAAAATGGCACAACATAGCGCTGATTATGGCACTATCTTTAATTTTGTAAGGCTAGTTGTGGTGAGTTTAGCTTTATTCTTACAGATATGTTTTATATTGAATCTCGTATTAAAGTGCTCATAAGATCACTCAGTTAAAGGGCTGATCAATTGCTATTTTAGTTTAATTTTACTTGAATTTAAAAAATCTAGTGATCTATTTCGGATGGCTATCGTTTATTGATATAGATCTATTTTGTTGCCATGCGTTGGATGCGAAGCTGGTGTAGTAAATGTTAAAATATAGCGAACAGTAAAATAGATTGACCAATACAATACAATCTTTTGTTTAAAAAATAGGCAAATGTGCAATCTTATTGTAATTGATGCGGAATGACTTTGCTTTATAGGTGCAAGGTAAAGTAAAATCACGCAACATTGTAAGCCGAATTAGGCTCGATTGTACGAGAAACCCAATGACCCATTTTATTTTCGTTACTGGTGGTGTTGTTTCATCACTAGGTAAAGGTATTTCAGCTGCTTCAGTTGCTGCACTTTTAGAAGCCCGTGGTTTAAAAGTAACTATGGTCAAAATGGATCCATATATTAATGTTGATCCAGGAACAATGAGTCCATTCCAACATGGTGAGGTTTTTGTCACAGAGGATGGTGCTGAAACTGACTTAGACTTGGGTTATTACGAACGCTTCTTGCGTCGTGCGAAGATGACAAAGTTAAATAACTTTACATCTGGTCGTGTGTACCAAGACGTATTAAACAAAGAACGCCGTGGTGATTATCTCGGTGGGACAGTTCAAGTAATTCCACACATTACTGACAATATCAAAGAACGTGTACTTCGCGCTGGTGAAGGTTATGACGTTGCAATTGTTGAAATTGGTGGTACGGTAGGGGATATTGAATCTTTACCATTTATGGAATCGGTACGTCAATTAATGGTTGAACTTGGCCATAAGCGTACCATGTTGAT
Source organism: Acinetobacter sp. SAAs474 (assembly GCF_032823475.1). Taxonomy (NCBI): domain Bacteria; kingdom Pseudomonadati; phylum Pseudomonadota; class Gammaproteobacteria; order Moraxellales; family Moraxellaceae; genus Acinetobacter; species Acinetobacter sp. SAAs474. The sequence continues at coordinate 2,473,906 of NZ_CP127915.1, read as the reverse complement.
GCATTTAACATTACTCCCATATATTAAGTCTGCAGCAGAACTAAAAACCAAACCTACTCAACACTCGGTGAAAGAATTATTATCAATTGGTATTCAGCCTGATATTTTAATTTGCCGTACTGAATATGATGTAGATGCAGATACAACACGTAAAATTGCTTTGTTTACTAACGTAGAAGCACGTGCTGTGGTTGTTTGTAAAGACGCAAAAACCATTTATCAAATTCCGCGAACATTTTATGAACAAAATGTTGATGATTTAATTTGTGAACGTTTTGGTTATCATGACTTACCAGAAGCAGATTTATCTGACTGGGATAATGTGGTCAATACTTTGCTCCACCCAGAATATGTGGTGCGTGTTGCGATGGTCGGTAAATATGTTGAACTGCCAGATGCATATAAATCTGTGAATGAAGCATTACTACATGCTGGTATTCAAAATCAAGTTAAAGTTCAAATTGATTATGTCAACGCTGAAGAACTTGAACAGCAAGATGTGACTGAAGTACTCAAAGATGCCCATGCTATTTTAGTTCCAGGTGGGTTTGGTGAACGTGGTACTGAGGGTAAAATGAAAGCAATTCGTTTTGCTCGTGAGCAAGGGATTCCTTTCTTGGGTATTTGCTTAGGTATGCAATTGGCAGTTATCGAGTACGCACGTAATGTTGCAGGCATTACAGATGCGACATCGACTGAGTTTAATCGTTCAACTAAGTCACCACTGATTGGTTTAATTACTGAGTGGCTAGATGAACGTGGTGAAGTTCAGCAACGTTCAATGGATTCTGACTTAGGTGGTACAATGCGTTTGGGCGCACAAAAATCAGAGTTAGTTCCTGGCACAAAAACATGTCAAGTTTATGGTGCAAATGAGATTGTAGAACGTCATCGCCATCGTTATGAAATGAATAATCGTTATATTGCTGTTTTAGAAGAAAATGGCATGAAAATTTCAGGTTATTCACCTATACAGCGCTTGGTTGAAACGGTTGAAATTCCTGAACATCCTTGGTTCATTGCTGTACAATTCCATCCTGAATTTACAAGTTCACCACGTGATGGTCATCCATTATTTGCTAGTTTTATTGATGCTGCCAAAAAACAGTATCAAAAAACCAAATAATGCCTGTTTAGCATTAAATCAGGAAGTTTAAATGTCACAATTAAAACCACAGGAAATTGTACGTTTAGGCGATATACAAATGGCAAATCATTTGCCATTTGTATTATTCGGCGGAATGAATGTACTTGAATCTAAAGATCTCGCGTTTGAAATAGCGGAAACTTATATTGATATTTGTCAGCGTTTAAATATTCCTTATGTATTTAAAGCGAGTTTTGACAAAGCAAACCGTTCTAGTTTGCATTCTTTTCGTGGCCCGGGTCTGGAAAAAGGTATTGAATGGCTGGCAGCAATTAAAAAACAATTTAATGTGCCAATTATTACGGATGTACATGAACCTTATCAGGCTGCAGAAGTTGCTCAGGTTGCAGATATTATTCAGTTACCTGCATTTTTAAGTCGACAGACTGATCTTGTTGAAGCTATGGCAAAAACCGATGCCATTATCAATATTAAAAAAGCACAGTTTCTTGCTCCACATGAAATGCGTCATATTTTACATAAATGCTTAGAAGCCGGAAATAACAAGCTTATTCTTTGTGAGCGTGGTTCAGCATTTGGCTATAATAATCTAGTTGTTGACATGCTAGGTTTTGACATCATGAAAGAAATGAATGTCCCGGTATTTTTTGATGTAACGCATGCATTGCAAACACCTGGAGGACGTACAGATTCGGCAGGTGGCCGTCGTGCACAAATTGCTACATTAGCACGTGCGGGAATGGCTACAGGTTTGGCTGGATTGTTTTTAGAAGCACATCCAGATCCTGAACAAGCTAAATGTGATGGCCCATGTGCTTTACGTTTGTCACAGTTAGAGCCATTCTTGGCACAGTTGAAAGCATTAGATACCTTAGTGAAAGGTTTTGAAACGCTAGATACACATTAAAATTTACCCTTAAGCTGCTATAGCAGTATTTAATTAATTAACTGAGGAATTGTTCATGAGCCAAATCGTTGACATTCGTGCACGTGAAATTTTGGATTCTCGTGGTAACCCAACCATCGAAGCAGACGTTATCTTAGCATCTGGTGTAGTTGGTCGTGCATGTGCACCATCTGGTGCTTCAACTGGTTCTCGTGAAGCTTTAGAACTTCGTGATGGCGATAAAGCACGTTACTTAGGTAAAGGCGTTCAAACTGCTGTTAATAACGTTAATACAGTGATTCGTGATGCTTTAATTGGCAAGTCAGTATTTGAGCAAAAAGACATCGATAATACGATGATTGCTTTAGATGGTACTGAAAACAAAGAGAAATTAGGTGCTAATGCAACTTTAGCAGTATCACTTGCAGCTGCTCGCGCAGCAGCTGATGAAAAGAAAATTCCTCTTTTCCAATATATCGCAGATTTACGTAATAACAGCATTTTAACCATGCCAGTACCTATGATGAATATCTTAAATGGTGGTGCTCATGCAGACAATACTGTTGATATTCAAGAGTTTATGATTGAGCCTGTTGGTTTCACTTCATTCTCAGAAGCATTACGTGCCGGTACTGAAATTTTTCATGCTTTAAAATCTGTTTTAAAGAAACAGGGTTTAAATACTGCAGTTGGTGATGAAGGTGGTTTTGCACCGAACTTACGTTCAAATGAAGAAGCAATTACGGTCATCTTATCTGCAATTGAGCAAACTGGTTATAAAGCTGGTTCTGATATTATGTTGGCATTAGACTGTGCATCTTCAGAATTCTATAAAGATGGTCAATATATTCTTGCTGGTGAAGGAAATAAAGCGTTTAGCAGTCACCAATTTGCTGATTATCTAGCTGGCTTAGCAAAACAGTATCCAATTATTTCGATTGAAGATGGTTTGGATGAGTCTGATTGGGAAGGTTGGTCTTATTTAACATCTATTTTGGGTGATAAGATTCAATTGGTTGGTGATGATTTGTTTGTTACTAATCCTAAGATTCTTCAACGTGGTATCAATGAAAAAGTTGCAAACTCTATTTTGATCAAATATAACCAAATTGGTACTTTGACTGAAACTTTAGATGCAATTTACTTGGCGAAAGCAAATGGCTACAGTACTGTGATTTCTCATCGTTCTGGTGAAACAGAAGATTCTACTATTGCAGATCTTGCAGTAGGTACAGCTGCTGGTCAAATTAAAACAGGTTCACTATGCCGTTCTGACCGTGTAGCAAAATATAACCAATTACTTCGTATTGAAGAGTTGACTAAAGCGGTTTATCGCGGTAAAGCTGAATTTAAAGGCTTAAATTAAGCGATAGACAGCACATTGATATGTTAAACGTATTTAACTCAATTTCGAGTAAAGTATTATTGGGCCTTGCGATCATTTTGATCGCGGGGTTTCAGTATTTATATTGGTTTGGTGAGGGAGGATATCTTGAACATCAAAAGTTAATGCAGAAAATACAACAGCAAGCTGAGTTTAATGAAGAATTAAAAGAACGTAATCGTATTTTAGCTGCAGAAGTCTATGATCTTAAAAATGGTGTAGAGGCGATCGAAGAGCATGCGAGATTAGATTTGGGTCTAATTAAACCTCATGAAACATTTATTCAGATGAGTACCATTAGTACTCAATATAAACCCGTATATATTAATCCTTATTCAACCAATGATTTAAGAACAAATGAGTCCGAGCAAAATGAAGCCCCACCAACCCCCTAAATTATGGGCAATTATTCCTGCTGCAGGCTCTGGCTCTCGATTTTCATCACATGAATTAAAGCAGTATCAACGCATTCAGTCTAAAACAGTATTAGAACATACCGTGAATCAAATCAATTTACTTGATTTGGCTGGATGTGTACTTGTGGTGAGTGAGCAAGATACATTTGCGAGAACCTTGACATTTGATCATCCTGAAAAAATTCATTTTTGTACCGGTGGAAAAGAACGCGTAGATTCTGTGCGTAATGGATTGGATTATTTATTATCTATTGCTTCAGAAGATGATTGGGTAATGGTGCATGATGCTGCTCGACCTTGTGTACATTTAAGTTCGTTACAATGTTTATCGACAACAGCGATAGCGCAAAATAAGAGTGCTATTTTAGCAACGCCTGTACGTGATACTTTAAAAAAGTCATTCGCCAACCAAAATTATATTGAAAAAACGGTGAACAGGGATCAGCTTTGGCAAGCACAAACGCCACAGATCAGTAAAATTGGCTTATTAAAGTATGCAATTGATCATGCACTTAGCCTTGATAATATAGCGATTACAGATGAAGCCAGTGCTTTGGAAGTTATCCATGAAACCGTATTGATGATACCAGGTCGTGCAGATAACATTAAAATTACTTATCCAGACGACTTAATTTTAGCTAAGTTTATTTTGGCATCACAACATGAACAGTAATGATACTGATTGATGGCCTATCCAGCGAAGTTTGATGATTTGAATTGAACTAAAAATATCATAACAGTGGGTTTAATAGTTCACTCTTACGGACTTTAATTCTATAATTGGCACCATATTTTTGTCTATGATAATTGAATGAAATGATACCTTCAGAGCAGTATCGTTTTTTACGTCACGCCTTACGTGATGGTAGAAGCATTAAAAGAGAATCATCTAGTCGCTGGATGAAATTACATTTAGATCCTTGGCTATTGTGTTTCCTGATTTTAAATGCTTTGCTCGGACTCATGGTAGTTTATAGTGCCACAGCAGGTGATGTGAGTATGGTATTACGTCAAGCGATTAGTTTTGGCATGGGATTCATTATTTTATTTATTTGTGCACAAATTCCTCCCAAAGTCTATCAATTGCTTACACCGTATTTATATACAATTGCCGTTGTGCTTTTAGTTTTGGTGCTATTAATTGGGGAAAAGAAAATGGGTGCAAGGCGATGGATTTTATTGCCTGGTATCGGCAGTATGCAGCCAAGTGAGTTTATGAAATTTGCAATGCCATTAATGATGGCTTGGTATTTTTCATTGAGACCTTTACCACCTAAATTTTTACATATCGTCATTGCTGTTATTTTAATGATGATTCCATTTGCATTGGTTGCATTACAGCCAGATTTAAATATTGGTTTAATTATTCCAGGTATTTTTGTTCTGTTTTTGAGTGGAATGTCATGGAAACTAATTGGTGGTGCTATAACGGGTTTGATGGTTGCTGCACCTGCACTCTGGATGTTTGTTTTACAAGAATATCAAAAAAAACGTGTTATGACTTTATTTGATCCAGAATCAGATGCTTTGGGTGCTGGATGGAATATTATTCAGTCTAAAATTGCCATTGGTTCTGGTGGTATGATTGGTAAAGGTTTTACTGAAGGCACTCAGTCGCATTTAGGATATCTTCCTGAACACCATACCGATTTTATTATGTCAACTTTTGCTGAAGAATTTGGTTTCATTGGTGTTTTCTTTTTATTTAGTTTATTTGCTGCAATTATTATTCGTTGTTTAATGATCAGTATGGATTGTTTTCATAACTTTGGACGTTTATTTGCAGGCGCTACAGGACTAACTTTCTTTTTCTTTGTTTTTTTAAACTCGGGCATGGTTAGCGGTATCTTACCTGTGACTGGAGATCCCTTACCTTTAATGAGTTATGGTGGTACTGCTGTAATTGCATCTTTGGCGGGTATGGGGATTGTGATGTCAATTCACACACATCGTTAATCGTACTTAGCTTGGTTTACAACATGAAGCGCTATTTTAGCGCTTTTTTTATCCATATTATTTGATAACAACGTTAATAATATTCAAGATATATGAGGGGATTCAAGCATAAATAATCATGGCATAAGTTTGATGTTTATGCTACATATTGCATTATTGCAGGAGAGAAACATCTTGATGTTCGCCGAAGGAGCAACCACCCCGGAAACTTTCAGGTACAAAGGACTGTAATAATTTAACAATCTGGAGAGAAGTATAATAATAAATATACTCACCGAAGGGGATGGTGAACTTAGTTTAATTTAAGTTTGCCGAAGCTCTCAGGTAAAAAAGACAGATGGGGCATACACAAAAAACAAGTCAAGGAGTGTTTATGCCACAGATTACAATTATTGGTGCGGGTATTACAGGTGTAACATCTGCCTATGAGCTTGCTTTATTGGGATATGATGTGACGGTAATTGATCGACATTTATATCCAGCAATGGAAACTTCTTATGCAAATGGTGGACAGTTATCAGCATGTAATGCTGAGGTGTGGAATCAAAAAGCCACAGTTTTAAAAGGGCTGAAATGGATGTCGCAAAAAAGTGCCCCTTTATTGTTAAATCCATCTTTTAATTTACATAAATATAGCTGGTTGTTTGAGTTCATGGGGCATATTAAGCATTATGAAAAAAATACCTGTGAAACAGTACGCTTGGCATTATTGGCACGTCAACGCTTATTTGAAATTGCTGAATTAGAAAAGATCGATTTTGATCTAGAAAAAAGAGGCATTCTGCATTTTTATCATCACCAGCAAGATTATGACGTCGCGATTCGAGTCAATGAGCTACTATGCCGTGGTGGATTAAAACGATACGCAGTGACTTCAGCGGAAATTAAGCATATCGAGCCGGCATTAACTCAAAATTATTTTGCTGGTTTTTATTGTCCAGATGATGCTACTGGTGATATTCATAAATTTACGGTGGGATTAGCAAAAGTATGTGAACAAAAGGGGGTTAAATTTATTTGGGGTGCTGCGGTCACAGAGATTAAAGAATTTAAATTGGGTCTTGAAATTGCTTATCAAGCAAGTGATAAAAATATGCAGTTAGATCATGATATTCATCCTATTGTTGCAGATGGAGTTTTAATATGTGCGGGTGTTGGTAGTTATCAACTTGCCGAACTTGTGGGAGATCGTGTTAATGTTTATCCTGTTAAAGGGTATTCAATCACAATTAATTTACAAGATCAGGCATCTTTAGATCAAGCACCGTGGGTGAGTCTATTAGATGAACAAGCTAAAATTGTTACTTCTCGCTTAGGTATAGATCGTTTAAGAGTGGCTGGTACAGCAGAATTTAATGGCTATAATCGAGATATTCGTGTTGATCGAATTCAGCCTTTGATTCACTGGAGTCAGCAAAATTTTAATATTTCTACCGAATATGTTATACCTTGGGCTGGTTTAAGGCCGATGATGCCGAATATGATGCCTGTGATTCGGCAAGGTAAGTCAAATCGGGTTTTCTATAATACAGGGCATGGACATTTGGGATGGACCTTATCGGCTGCAACTGCTGTATTGATCAGTCAATTAATTTTAAAAGAAATACCTTGTATTGAGTAATTGAAATCAGCGCATCATTGCTTTTAATTGTGAGGATATTTCAATTTAGTCTATACAAAGCGGTCAATTGGTGTGAACTAAAGTATGGATCAGAAAAACGTGTTAATACTCAACTTTTTAATGACATCACTTTGAAATATAAAAATATTATAATCCCATTTTTGATGAGGCTTGGAGTATTTTTTGGCAATTTCTATAAATATTTTAGATCAATATATTGAAAAAGTTAAAAGTTTACATCTAAAACCTAAAAAAATCTTGATTGGTTATCGGGCATATGCTGAATTAATGAATAATCGAATTTTTTTTGATGAAGTGATCGGCTCTGCCATGGAGCCGAATCAAAGAACATATCGACAAATTAGAATTAAGATTACTCAAGATGATCATCAGTTGGAAATCAAAACATAATCAAATGTGATTTATAGACTGGGATTGAGAGTATAAGATATTGATGAGTCATAAAAGAGGGTGATATTATTGAGCGACCATAGAGAAAGCATATTTATTATATTATTGTAAGTAATGTACAGTATTTGTGTTAAGTTAATCATTAATATTGACTTTTTTACTAAAAAAATAATATTAATATATTGGTTATCTTTACGATTTTATTGATTTTTTTATAAGATTGAAAAAATAATATTAAAAATTGAAATTAAGTGAAAAAGTTTGTTTTTTATTTGCATTATTCATTCCCTCATTGTTTTTAAATGTGATAACTTGAGTGCTGAGTTTAAAATCATTTAGATTGTTATGAATAGAATATTAGTTTTATCGTTTTTAGTATTAACCTTGAGTATGACTGTAAATGCTCAAGATAATTTAAAAAGTCAGTTAAATAAAAATAAAGTTCAACCAACGAATACCATTAAAATTTCATTGAGACCAGAGATAGTCGGGCTGTGGAGTATGCCTATTCCTAATAATAAGCAATGTATTGAATATTATAATTTTAAAAGTAATAATAATTTAGTCGTTAAAAGTGGTGCAGAATGGTCTACAGGGTTATATGAATATCAACCAAATCAACAAATGGATAATAAACAAGCTATTCTAACCTTAAATATTCAGTATGATAATAATCAGTTAGATTGTTCAGGAAATCGTATTGATCAATCGGGAGAAATTTCTCAATATTTAATTAAATGGCGTAATGCACGCTCTTTTGAACTGTGTAATACAGATAAAAGTAGTCAATGCTTTGCTGTTTTACATAAGGTAAGCCCTTAATAGTATGCATAGATTTTATATTTCTCTTTGTTTTTTAGTCCTAAGCCCTAAGTGGTTTTAAATTGAATTAACTATGAAATAGAAAATAATCATGCTATAGAGGATCAGAGATATTCTGTTAAGTCATCATTAAACACTTTTTTAGCTGATAGTAGCAATATAGCTTTAGCTTATGTTTTAGGCTAATTTTAGTACTGTTAGAGCAGCAATCAAGCTTGATGATTAAAATATAATTGAGCCAAAGCACAGAGAGCTAACGTCATTAAGTGGCATGCGAGATATATGGGTAAGTAAGCCTACTGTTAAGATCGTAATGGTGATATTGCCATTATTTATTGTTAAAAACCTTACTGGATAAACAATCAATCCAGTAAGGTATTAAGAATGACATGATGATTACTGTTAACTTTGCATATTTCGACCAAAATGTTGTACCCAGTAATTGCGTTTAGTTTGTGAATTGGTTACACATGAAATTGCGTACTCAGTATAACGTTCATCCATAAGCGTACTACAATGGGAAGGGCTTAGTTTTAACCAGTCCATTAAGGCTTCATCCATACTCCCTTGTCCGCTTGCTAAATTTTCACCACCTGCACTTCCTGTGTATCCTGCTTGTTGCATACGCGCTCGTAAATTATTTCCTATTCGGTCTAAATGATTAATCCTCTTTTGTTCTGCATTGTCTTTTGCCTGAACTTGTGCACTTTTATATAGAGTATTGCTCCATTTCAAATGGTTCGCTGCAGAGAGTTGCATATTGCCACAGACTTGAGGGCGTGATCGTATACTATTAATTTGCTTTAATATTTCCTCACGATAATTTGGATTTTTAACCAAATCACATGTAATGGTTTTGGCTTTTTTTATATCTGCCTGCGCTATATTAATAATATAGAAGTTTACTATTAATATAACTAAAATTTTATTTATATTCATAGCTTATTTTAGTTTTTAATTAACATGTATGAATAATTACCATATTTTTAAATAAGATTAATCATATATTTTATAAAATTGTGTGATTTTATGTAATAAAATTTAAATAATTTAAAATCAAAGTGCTGTAGCATGGTATTTGATTTATATGAGTATATTGTTAACAGTTTGAAAATAAAAGATATTAAAATTTAAATTGGCTTTATTTTATGTGAAATATAAACCTTTTTGTTTAAATTCTTTAATTATCAGATATTTATGATTTAATTATTGCAAATGAATTTGTTTATGATTAAAAAAGTTATATTTTTTAAATAATTAAATTAAATATCAATTTAATAGTTTTAGTTTTATAAATAAGCAGTAATTAAAAAATTTTAATCTTTAATGATTTTTTAAAATATCTATTTGATTGTTAATATAAAAATATGATTGAATATTGTTCTTCATATAAAATATTTTATTGCTGATTATTTTTTAATGATGATCTTAATCACAAGTTAAAAATAATAAGAATTTTTGATTAAATATCGTTGAGTTTTTATTTATAATATGTTGAATTTTAATGGTTTATTCTTTTAATTTTAATTGAAAAAATCGACATGATTGATCTCATGGACTAGAAGGTTATACATTTTATGATAAATCCTGAAAGGAATGGATTGAAAATATAAGGAATGGAACCATATGTAACAGATAGGGACGAAGAATTGAATTTGGGTTATTTTATATCAATTCAATAATTTGCCAAATATATGAAATCAATAATCAGGACTGAATATGAATATTGCAGCAAATCCAGTAGTTGAAACAGATCAAACGATCTATTTAAAAGACTATCAAAAACCATCTTATTCGGTTGATTCTATTTACTTAGATATTCAAGTTTTTGCTGATCATAGTCAGGTGCATTCAAAACTGGTGATGCAGCGTCAAGCAGATGGCGATCTGGTCTTATTGGGTCGAGATCTTGAATTGAAATCAATTCGATTAAATGATCAGCTCTTGTCTAGCAGCGAGTATCAATTAGATGCGGAAAAACTTGTCATTACAGATGCTCCAAATTTTGCAGTGATAGATATTACAGTCGTTATTCATCCTGAGTCCAATACTCAGCTAGAAGGACTATATCTTGCTGGTTCTGATTTATTTGTTACTCAAAATGAACCTGAAGGTTTTCGTAAAATTACCTTTTATCCGGATCGTCCAGACGTTTTATCGGTTTTTACGACCCGTGTCGAAGCAGATAAAAAGTATCCAGTATTATTAGCGAATGGTAATTTAATAGAAGCTGGTGAAGTTGGTGAACATCGTCATTATACCATTTGGCAAGATCCTACAAAAAAACCAAGTTATTTATTTGCTTGTGTGATTGGTGATCTTGCTGTTTTAAAAGATCACTATGTGACTTCTGAAGGACGTCAGGTCTCTTTAGAAATTTATGCAGAACAAAAAGATATTCCTAAGTGTAATATTGCCATGCAAGCATTAAAACATGCTATGCGTTGGGACGAAGAACATTATGGTCGTCCATATGATTTGGACAACTACATGATTGTTGCCACCAGTGCTTTTAATATGGGTGCTATGGAAAATAAAGGGTTAAATATCTTTAATACTTCATGTGTACTTGCTGATGAGGAATATACCACTGATGCTGCAATTATGCGTGTTCAATCTGTGATTGCTCATGAGTATTTCCATAACTGGACAGGCAATCGTATTACCTGTAGAGACTGGTTTCAATTATGTTTGAAAGAAGGATTAACGGTTTTCCGTGATCAATCTTTTTCTGAAGACCTACAGTCAGCAGCAGTACAGCGAATTGATGATGTTGCTGTATTAAAAGCACATCAATTTCCTGAAGATTCAGGCCCATTGTCACATCCGCCACGTCCAGACCATTTTGTTGAAATTAATAATTTCTATACAGCAACCGTTTATGAAAAAGGTGCTGAGATTAATCGCATGATGGCGACCTTACTGGGTAAGGATAAATTTCGCAAAGGAACTGATGAGTATTTTAAACGCCATGATGGCCAAGCGGTAACAGTAGAGGACTGGGTTGCTGCTTTAACGGCCGGTTCTGGTACTGATTTATCTGCATTTTTAACTTGGTATAACCAACCTGGAACGCCTCAGCTTGAAGTTAAGGGAGATTATAATGCACAGACTCAAACGTATCGTTTAAGTTTAAAACAAAGCCTAAAAGCACATCCAAAATATGCAAACTTAAAAGCATTACCTATTCCTGTTGCATTGGCATTATTTGATAGTAATAGTGGCGAACAGTTAGCTTTAAATTCTAATGCATTGGTTGAAAATGGTGTCAAGGATGGTGTTTATCTCTTTGATCAAGATGAAGCCGTCATTGAGTTTAAAGCGGTGATCACAAAACCAGTTGTTTCTTTGTTGCGTAATTTTTCTGCACCAGTCAATCTTGATTTTAATTATTCAGATGAAGACTTAGCATTTTTGCTACAATATGAAACAAATGGCTTTAATCAGTGGCAGGCAACCCAAACATTGCTTGAACGTATCTTGCTAAATAATCATTCTGCTGAAATTTATATTCAAGCCATGAAAAATGTTTTGCCAGACTTAATTGAAAAAGATCCGTTATTGGCTTCACGATTATTTGATGTGCCAAGTGAAGGTTATTTGGCAGGGCGGATTGATTGCAACTATCAGCCTGCATTAATACAAGAAAAACGTAATGTGCTACTAAAAAAATTAGCGCTTGAATTAGGATCATTTTGTAAAGATACCTATTTAGGTTTAGATCCAAGCTTACAACAAGAGTTTTCTCAAGCTATGGGTATTCGTGCACTTAAAAATATTTTACTCAGTATGATGGCGCGTCAAGGTGATTCTTCGGTATTTGAGCTTGCAGCAGCGCAATATCATGATAGTTCTAATATGTCAGAGCGTTTAGGTGCATTACGTGTTTTAGTATGGTATGATGCACCACAAGCAGCAATGATTCTGGAAGATTTCTATCGTCGTTTTAAAGATGAAGCATTGTCGATGGATCAGTGGTTTATGGTTCAGGCTGCTCATCCTCAAGCAACAGCTCAAACGTTGCGACTATTAACTCAGCATCCAGATTATGATTTAGCAATACCCAATCGTATTCGTGCAGTAAGTGGCGGATTGAATAGTAATCCTGTTAATACATGGACATTTGGTGTTGATCACTTTATTGATTTAGCAAAATATTTGGATGAAAAGAATCCGATTATGGGTGCTCGTTTATTACAGGTACTTTCACGATGGTATACTTTGGCTGAGCCACAGCGTAGTGATGTAAAAGAAAAGCTGGAAGCCTTAAAGTCTATGATTCACTCTAAAAATGTGAGTGAGACCTTGTCGAGCATGTTAAATGTTTAAAATAAGTAGTTAAGATATATTGGTATCTTATTGTTTATAATGATATGCCAGCCAATTAAAAATTGGCTGGCATATGAAATTAAAAGAATATTAATATTGTCATCGGAGGGTTTATATTTTTACAATAAGCACAGGAATAGGTGATAGTGTTAAAACATTTTGTGCCACGCTGCCAAGCATCATCTTTTTAAACCCTGTTCGACCATGTGAACCCATTACAATTAAGTCTGCACAAACTTCATCTGCAATCGTAATAATACCTTCAGCAGCCGATACACCACGAATAATTTTCATGTTAACTTCAATACCATCACGAATAAATAAGTGTGCGATATCTTTTAATCTTAATTGAGCATTTTCTTCTGCTTTCATAAAATAGTCAGTTACCGCTGGGGCAACTTTATAAAAATCAACACCAACAAACGGATCAACAGCAATAACACTCATAATGGTTACTACAGCATTGAGTTCTTTGGCAAGACTCAGGGCTTGTTCTACCGCAGAATAAGAGATTGGTGATTCGTCTACAGCAATCAGAATGTGTTTATAGGTAGACATGTATGTCCCTCTCTAAAATTTTTAAGATTTATTGAGCACTTTCGTTATAGATTATTGTTTAATAATAAGAACAGGAAGTTGAGTATTACTTAGTACATCTTGAGCAAAGCTACCTAAAAGGATTTTTTGAAAGCCTTTACGCCCATGTGAACCCATTACAATTAGATCTGCTTTTTTATCAATAGATACTTTAGCAATCGTTTTTGCATTCACAGGTCCTTCAATAATTTCAGCCTCAGCATTTATACCAAATTCTTCTGCAAGAGTACGAGCCTCTTTGAGAGCCTCTTTTGCATTCGCATGTGCTTGAGCAAAATAGTCTTTCATGATCGCTGATGAATAGTAAAAGTCAGCATCTGTGAATGGATCTTCAGCAATTAAACTAATTAGAGAAAGTTGGCTATTAAACGCTTTAGCAATCTCTGCTGCTTTTTTAACAGCAGAATAGGAAATTTGAGACCCATCAACAGGTACAATAATATGTTGGTATGACACGACACTTTCTCCGTGGTGTTATTAATATTTTTCCATTTATTCATACCATATTTTTTTAAGATAAGCGAAGCATTCAAATTAATATTTATTAAAAATATCATATTCCATTAAATATGAAGTTTATTTTGCTACAAATTACGCGATATTTTAATTTTTAGTCCAATTGATTTCTTGTAGAAAGCAAAAAAATAGATTGTTTTTTAATCGGTTTTATTTTGGATGTTTTGAGCGTGGATCGATAATGTATGGATCAACTGTATTGATTGCAAGGTCATATTTAAAATCAAGACAGATTATGATGGCTAAGCTTAAGAAAGTATTGAACAGTTTGTTGGAAATACTAAACTTTATTTCACCTGACTAATTGTTATCATACTTTAGAATCAATAGATTCAATAATGATAGGTTATGTTGAGGATCACCTAATTCAATCCAAGTTATTGAAAAAAATTGCCCGAAGCCAAAGGAAGGAGATTGATTGGAATATAGTACTTGTCATGTATCATCGTAGTTTTAATATAAAGATTTAAGGAAAAAATAAAGCGATCATAGTTAAAAAAGAAGTATATTTTAAAGTGTAGACTATACCAGTATTAACCTCTAATTAAAATGGATACTCAAAATTTAGAAAATTACATCTAAATATTTGATTTTTTTGATAAATATAATCAATGAAAGTATGAGTTCTATAGCAATCATTTATTTTTAGTTAAGTCTACAAAATGCGACATAAATACTCAGCTAAGATTTTATTTTCAATAAATTCATAAAAAATAGAGCTCTTTCATAAGTCATTTTCTGCTCAGTTCCATATTATAAATTCCAGCAATTAAATTAAATCTTAAACCCAGTCTTTTTCCTCTGTTACGATATCGCTCAGCAAGAATTTTAAAGGTTTTCAAACGACCAAATATATGCTCAATGCTCATTCTCCTCTTGTTTATTTCGTGGTTATAAATTTTCAGCTCAGGATCTAATGTGCAACGCTTTTTTGCTTTTAATGGCAATAGACTATTCGGATACACGGCATAAAGTCCTTGATAGCCCTTATCTGCGAGAATAAAGCCACCTACAGGAATCTGATGCAAGTTACGTTTGAATAATTCGAAATTATGCACAGCACCTCGGCTTGTACATAAACTCAGAATTTGCTGAGTTCTATAATGAATGATCGCTTGAACTTTGAAAGTATGTACCTTCTTCTTGCCGCTATAGCTTTTTTTCTGTTTTTTTAGGCCGTTGTATTGGAATTTCTGTAGCATCTACGATGACCACATTCCAGTCTATGCCTTCGCCTTCTGGCAAATGCTTCGGTAAATTAAATAGATTAGACTTGATGAGGCAATCCTCTACATGACGCACAATTCTTGAAGCTGTGGGCTCTGAAACTCCGTAACTTGTAGCAACATGAAATAAGGTTCGGTACTCACGCCAATAGCTTAGGCATAAGAGAATCTGATCCTCTATGCTTAATTTGGGTGGCCTGCCTTTGGAAGGAGTTTGCTTCTTTAATTGCTCAACCATTAAATCAAAAGTTGACCACGAGATGCCTGTATAGCGCTTAAACTGTGTTTCAGAAAGCTTTTTTGAGTCGATGTATTTCATCTGTAAATTATGCACGAATACTCAGAAAATTAGAGACTAAATATTAGTTAGAAGATGACTATTTTTTGATTTATGAAAGATATCTAATAAAAGTTAAGTATATATCTGATCAGTTAAAAATTTTATAAGATACAATTAATTTAAAAGTGGCCTATAAATAAGTTTTAATTTAGACTAAGAATTAAATGTTGATCATATTAAAATATTTTTTTATGTATGTATTAAATGCATTGTGATATCAAATATAAATGAATACACGATTGAGTATGCTGTGAATATAAGATTTCTAATTTTATGTGTGGTCTTGAGTATTGGCTTCAATCTTACAGGATGTCAATCTGTAGAAAAAAGTAGCAAGATTATTGCAACTGGATTTAATACAGCAACACAGGTACAGAAGGTTTTTTTAAACTATCATGCACCAGATCATATTGGTATTTTATCTAATATTTTATATATGCGTGATCCGAATCTATCTTTTGATTTTTATCAGGCTCAAAATATTCAAAAATTAGATCAACGTCCAACGATTATTTGGATTCATGGTGGGGGATGGATCTCGGGTTCTAAAACCCATGCCAGTGGTTATTTTAAATTATTGGCTAATGAAGGATATAACGTTATTGCGATAGAATATCAATTTGCACCACAGAATATTTATCCAACACAACTACAGCAAATCAATCAACTTTTAAATTTTATCACTGAATATGCAGATGATTATGGAATTAATATAAATCATTTATATCTGGCAGGTGATTCTGCTGGTGCAAATTTAGCTAGTCATTATGCGGGTTTGGTATCTAATCCAGCCTTTGCTCAGCAATCAAATTTTAAGATATCTATTCAGGCATCACAAATTAAAGGTTTAATTTTACATTGTGGAATTTATAATTTGCAAAGTTTTGTAGAGACTGCACCTGAGCAGATGAAGTTATTTGAATGGGGAATCAATAATTTAGTACAAGCCTATACAGGTAATCGCAAAAATGATTTAGCATTTTTATCAAGTATTTCTCCTCAACATTATTTAAGTGCTCATTATCCACCGGTATTGATTAGTGGTGGAAATCATGATTTTTTGACTAAAACACAAGCTATTCCATTTGTTGAACAACTAAAGTCTAAAAAAGTTCCTGTAACAACATTATTTTATCCAAATTCTAAAGAATTACTTGTTCATGAATATCAATTTATGATGAGTAAAAAAGCAAGTCAGGAAACGTTTAAGAAAACTATAGGATTTATTCAGGAAACGAATTAACATTTGTATAAATCTTAAAATAGCATTTCTAATTTCGTAGTTAAACTGTATTTTTTCTTTGAAAAATGAATTTTTTACAGTATAAATACAGCATATTTAAGAAGAAAATGAGTTGTATATGTATCGTCTGAAAATTCTTTTTGTGGCAGGATTTGGTCCAATTACGACCGCCAATCAAACCAGTAAATCCTTTTATTTAGATACCTTAAATTTACCATTACAACCAATGTTCGGTAATGAATCTTATCTCAGTACCGAACAAAACCATCAGCTGGAAGGTGTGAAGCATTTCGCTCTTTGGCCATTATCTCAAGCAGCACAATCTTGTTTTGGTATAGATGACTGGCCAAAGGAAATCACAATACCTCAAAGCTGGATTGAGTTTGAAGTTGACGATCTTGCTGCTGCATCAGATCATATGGTAGCGCATGGTTATCAATTATTGGTTAATAATCGTATTGAACCTTGGGGACAGTCAGTCACACGTTTTTTAAGTCCAGAAGGTATACTGACCAGTTTAACAGTAACACCATGGTTACATGAAACTGTGTAAATATAAATGATGATTAAAATTTAAAAAAGTGCTTTATGTTTGATCATAACCATAAAAATAAGGGAAATAGATCCTTATTTTTATTTAAGATTTGAAGGTAAGTCAATATATTCTTGATATGATTAATATAAGCTAAACTATTGTTTTACATGGTAATATTTTTTATTAGCAAGGATAGTCACACCAGATGCGATAGAGAATAGTTAACTTGTTCAGTGCTTTATAGCAGAAGAGACGATATCATTGGTATGATATTAGATAATCTAATATTGCCATAAATGGATTGATTAAAATATTTTATATTATTGTTTTTAATTATAACGATGAGAGAAGGCTAACTTTATAAAATATGAGCTAATGACTGAGCTGGAATAAAATAAATTTATTATTGATCATGTGGTATTGAAATACATTATCTATTTTTCAATTGTTTTTTATTAAAAATATATTATAGAAATCAAAGTATTAAATGTAAAATTAGATGGGATTTACCTTGGTTGTTTAATTCAAATTATTTTATATGATTAAATTGTAGTTGATCATAAAATTCTACTGCTTGATGATTTTGTTTTTGTATTTAGATTAGAAGTATATTCGTTTAAAACTAAATTTAATATTTTAAAATGCTGAGCATTGTTGTTTTTTATAGTTTAGATATTTATTTGTTATAAAAAAGTTAAAGATGATATGAATTTTTTTCTAAATCTATTATTGTTTATTTAATAAATTTGATAGAACCAAATAGGAGGATATCTGGTGATTAAAGAAATCGCTTTAATTGGTGTAGGCGTTATTTTAGGAAAGTATTGTTTTCGTAAAGATAAAAAAGAAAAATGTGCACATTTTAACAGAGAAAAGTTATCAGAATACTGTCCTGTTAAAAAACATAAAACTGAGCAAGATACTACAGATTTAAAATCAGCAACTGAATGAAAAATAAAAACCACCCTTGGGTGGTTTTTTATATTAAAACTCAAGTTATGATATAATCAATTTTTTTTAGAATTATCACTTGGGATATTTTATGGGATATCGTATATGGTCTAAATTTTTAATTTAGCCATCTCTTTCAACATTTAGCTTTATTATACATTGTTAAATATTATCTATCGTTTTAATTTGAGTTCATTGTCAATATGGCACTGTTTCATATATAAAAATAGAGGTAATCCTACGGATGCTCCACCGAGTAGTGATGCAATGATAGGAATCCATATTTTCTTTATTTTAAGTTCCTTATTTTCATTTATAGCCATTAATATAATAACAAAAACAGTCAAAATGACATCTAACCAAGCAAAAGTTGCTAAAGGATTTTCAATAATCTGTTGAAAAAAAGATTAAAATTAACTCCATTTTTAATTAACCAGAGTATAAATTGTGAAAATGGAATTATTATTCCGATAATGGTAAGTAGGCCATATATTTTTTTCATATCTATCTTTTAATCGATTAAGCTTTAATTCTATTCTACCCTTAAAGAAGATTAAGATAAATTAAAAAAAATTAGAATTTATTTCAATCTTGATATAATATTTGAAGTGGTCAAAACAATTTGATTAAAATATGATATCTGAATAGCCACCAAAATTCTAGACACACATAACCATCTTTTGATGGGCCTTTTCATAATCTAATGGAGAACGTTGACCATTGGAACCATGTCTGCGTTTTGAATTATAGAACATCTCTATATATTCAAAGATATCGGATCTTGCTTCAGTTCTAGTTACATAGATTTTCTTTTTAATTCGTTCCCGCTTTAATAGCTGGAAGAAGCTTTCTGCAACAGCATTGTCATGGCAATTACCTCTACGACTCATACTACTTTCAAGATTATGATGCTTGAGAAATGTCTGCCATTCATGGCTGGTATATTGGCTACCTTGATCAGAATGAATTAGGACTTTGTTCTTTGGATTTCTTCGCCACAAAGCCATCAATAACGCATCTAAAACCAAATCTGTCGTGATTCTGGATTTCATAGACCAACCAACAACAAGACGTGAAAATAGATCAATCACAACTGCAAGATACAACCACCCTTCATGTGTACGGATATAGGTAATGTCCGTCACCCATAATTGGTTCGGCTGAGTTGGATTAAACTGTCGATTTAAGCTGTTTGCGGCAATG
Source organism: Acinetobacter sp. SAAs474 (assembly GCF_032823475.1). NCBI lineage: Bacteria > Pseudomonadati > Pseudomonadota > Gammaproteobacteria > Moraxellales > Moraxellaceae > Acinetobacter > Acinetobacter sp. SAAs474. Next base: position 2,454,362 of record NZ_CP127915.1, on the reverse strand, counting down.
ACCGCTGGAGTACCAGCGTGAGCTCTAGGTTTACGATAACCACGCTGTGATTTAAGACCATCTGCTTTCATCAGTCGATGTACTCGATTGATCCCGCAACTTTCGCCAACATCTTTCAAATCATAGTGAATCTTGCGATAGCCATAGACTCCGCCAGATTCCAGCCAGAATTGTTTAATCAGTTCTGAAAGCTGTTGCCGTTTCCTTGCAGTTTCACTAGTGGGTTGCTTTAACCATGCGTAATAACCACTGTGGTGAACATCTAATGTTGAACATAAACGACGAACAGGCCATATGTGCTGATTGTCCTGAATAAAGGCGTACCTCATTTGGACTGGCTTGCGAAGTACACCGCGGCCTTTTTTAATATGTCCCTTTCTTCAGTAACCCGTTGCAGCTCTTTTTTTAACTTTGCTAATTCTGCACTTGGATCATTAGACTCTATCGTCTTGGGCTGCTGTGGATCATAACGTTTAATCCAAGCATACAAACTATGGGTGGTGGTTCCTAAACGCGTAGCAACCTCGGCCACACTATGACCTTTCTCAGTGACCTGTTTTACTGCTTCAATTTTGAATTCTTCAGGATATCGTTTACTGCTCATAAGCACCTCGTTAATTAGCCATTTTATCTAACTAAAAGGTGTCTACAAAATCGGTGGCTATTCAATCATATCGGTAATTTATAATAGATCTATTTGATTATAAATTAAATTTAGATCATTAAATATTTTTAAAAAATAAGATAAGAAAGTATAATAAAGAAAATATAATGATAAAATTTTATTTTTATATCATTTTGATGTGAATTTAATGGCAAAATTTTAGTCTAGCTTAATTGAAAAGAAAGCATAGTTAATTAATTTACTATTTGAATTTATTTTTTAATTATATATAAAAAATTAAATTACTATGCTAGAAATAATCTATAGAAAAGATCGCATAAGTATAATACGTTGATTTAAAATTAATACTTATTATTAGGATGCCATAGTATACCTTTCATAATTATTAAGGAAGTCTTCAAAGATTTTTTGATCATTATTCCATAAATAAAAATATTCTGTAGTTTTTAAATTATTAAGATTTATAGAGAGTAAATAATATTGATTAAAAGGTTCATCAATACTCATCATTTCATTAATAGATAAACTCCAATAATTTCTTAAATCACTTGGGCTAATTGGTGCATAATTTCCCTTGATAATTTTAACTTCTTTACCATGCATCCAACCACCAATGCAAATCGCTTTGTCTTTTTTCATAGAATAACTCTTTTATAAATAAAATGATGACTTAAAATATGACAATCCAAACTATATCTTGGATGATTTTTATACATCATGAGTTTTTTCCTCCACTGATTAACTTAATTACCATCATTTAAAATTATTTAATTTGTTATTACATTACTTATAAAAGTAAGTAAAAGTTTTCAAGATTAAAACCAAAATATCTTTCTATAAGCATGTTTATCTAACTGTGAAATTATTGTGAAAAATCATATTTTTTTAACTTAATATAGAGAAATCTAAATTTTAACTATTTGTTTTTTATCTAAAATATAAGTTAAGTTTTTTTTAAAAATTATAAGTGAGTTTAAAATAGTGAGATTTTGCTAGGAGAGAATGTAATTATTTTATATTGAGCTATAGATTGTGTTTTACGATAGTATATCAAGATCAAAATTTGGGTCATATGCTGGAAAATAACATATTAGAAATTGATATATTATAACTAAAATATTAATTTATATAATTTTATAAATCACAGCGTGTTCTAGAGTCAATAAATAATTTTAAACTTTTCTATAATTTACGGGTTTTAAATTTTATAGCAAATATTTTAAGTCAATACATAAAATACTACGCTTATTAAAGCATGTTTAAAATAACTTAATTACCTATAAAATAAGAATAATTTTCTTCCGTAAGCTTAAAGCTGAGTACTTTTGATATTGTGGTTTGGGTTGATTTTGATCGATACATCACCATTCTCAAAACTTCGATCAGTATTTCATCTTTATTTAACACAAAATGATGATGCCCAATATTATGATATAAATTTATCACTTTAGATAGAAATATTCATATCATTGTACATATCTTACTAAAAATTTGATTTACAGTCTAATAGGGCTATTCTTTTTGTAATAAATGATATAAAGTCATATTTACATTGATGGATAAGTAAAGTAATTAGAAAAATAGGAGTGTTAATGTTTCAAAACCCGACCTGATCCTAAAGTACACGCTTAAAAGAGCAGAACTTTATACTTAATACTAAAAATAAAATGAGGATATATTATGTATAATGAAAATAGTCGCGCGCAATTAAAAAGAAATATGTTTAAAACACCAATGGTTGTTATTCAAGCAAAATCTTATCGATATGGCAAAAATAGAGCACATATTCAACAAAATCAATCTATACATATTTTAAAATGGATGTTTTTGGTCATAATGATAGTCATGGTTTTTTATTTTTCTAGATAAATAGCGTTAAATTAAGGAGTGATTATATATGCTTAATTTAGTCTTCGTATGCTTTTAATTGTTTGATGTCGTTAGAAAATCTCACTATCATGATGTAGTGAGATTATTAATTTTATCAAAAATATTGTCATCTATTCTTTTTTAGAAAATATATAATATAATGGAGAATAAAATGAATTTTAGATTTATAAATAATGATAATTTGGAAATTCATGGTGAATGTGAACAAGATTTAAATATCTCTGTCGACTTTGATCGTCCTCTAACAACGATTATAGATCAATCTATATCGATTGAAGCAGTTGCTGGAGAAATGAGTTTTTATAAAAAAATAGCCAGTGATTTATTTATTTCTGTTTTAATATTTGCTGTTGATAATGAAGGAAATGTTTTTGATGCTGATCATTTTCCAGATCTATCTATATTGGGTACTCAATGGAGTATTATAGATAAAGTAATTTGAGGACTATAATTTTAGCAATTTGGGCTGCTGTGTTTTAACTTAAAATTTAAATGAGATATTTTTAAATATAAGCATTCTAAGTTAGTTATTTAGACTGTAATATCTAGATCGGCTATGAATATACAGAGTCGATTACCTATAGTGTTCACTTTAAATTTAAAAAAAATATATGATGAGTGTAGCAATGTAATTACGATTGACTTTGCTGTCTATTTACCATAATTTTTTATAAGGAATTCAATATGGAGAGTTAATATGTTATTAAAAGTTGCAGATTTAATGATTAATGTAAGTCATATTAAATATATAAAAGTAAAGCATGAGTTAAATTGTGTAATTATTTATTTTTTAAATAATGTTAAAAAGAAAATATTTTTTTCAGAAAGAACAGCACTTGATGATTTTTTAACAAAAATAGGCCGAAATAATTATTATGCAGACTAAACTCACAGTGATAAGATGATTTTTAATATTAGATATGCTAATAAACGGTAAACCCTATAAAATTAAAGGAGATTTTCGACCTTTAAACTCTATTATTTGCAGGGAGCTTTACCGAGTAATCTTTTCATCATTTAAGCATGTGTTTAGATATCTTCAGGCTTTAAATCCACACCAATCATATTATTTATAATTTTATATTGTGGTGAACAATAAATAGTGACGAGAAGATTTCCATTTTGAATAACCTCTACGCCTGCTTCAATCGTCTGATTGATTTTATCAAATCCATGAAATACACGGTAGGTGGTATTTCCATTTGGCACATTGATGGCATAATTTTCATATCGACCAAATCCTTGCCATTGATAAGTTGAAGCTTTGGATTTAGGAATTGAAATTAATAAATCTGGTGAGCCTTTTTGACCAAATGAGTATGAAATTGAATTTTTTTTAGTAGAAAGTTTGATAGTTTTATGGTTGGTTGTTGTGCACTCAAAAATAGAACTATTGGCCAATGCTCCTGTACTAAGCGCGGATATCATGGTGAGAAGTAGCAGTTTTTTCATAATCTTTATCCTATTATATTGTTTGAATCATACACAAAAATAGAAAATTATAAATAATTTCTCATTTTTAAATGCATTATTGATGGCTTTGTAGCGAAAAAATCCAAACAATAAAGTCCTGATCCATGCTGATTAAGATAGCTGCAAAATCAACAGTTACTTGGACACTAATTCTTATTAAGGATGGACACCTACTGCTAACTTGTCTTGTGTCATTTTATGGCATAAAATGGCACTATTGAGATTGCGAGGTGTTAAATGTCTACATTAATCAAAAAGAGAGTTCAATATTCTGTTGATGAAGCTATTTCTGAATCAGCAGAGTACATTATTAAAAAAGTTGGGCTAACCCCTGCATCTGTTTTTAGTATGGTTATGGCTGAAATTGCCAAAACAGGTCGAATCCCTGTAAGCAATGAAATAAGTGATGAAGATTTTAAGACAGCACAGCTTATAGAGCTTAGTTATAATATCCCAAGTGTAAAAGTATCTGATACAAAATCTGCTCAAGCATTTTTAAATGATGACGGTGGGTACTAATGGCACAGGAGTTATATTGGGCTTACGTTGGTTTTACCGATATAGCTGATGGCAAAACTCGCCCTGTTTTATATATTCGACAAACAAAAAAAAACTACATCGTATTCCGTTTAAGCAGTCAATATGACAATAAATCTGATTTTATTAAAAGTAAATATATTGAAATTAGAGATTGGCAATTGATTGGACTGAGTAAAAAATCATGGATTGATACTGTGCAGACATATCAGTTACCAATTGATAAAACAAAATTAACTTACATTGGCAAACTATCTAAAGATGACTATGAACGATTAATTATTCATCTTAAAAATCAATACCTGTTTGTCCAAGTTGGGGAATAATCATTGTCCATTAGTTTGTGCCACTATCTGTCCAGTTGATGAAGAATATTCAATAGCTAAATACTCATCATGAGTGGCAGACATTTTTGAAGTATCTTAATTCAAAACAACACTATGGTTGCAATGGTTAGCGTTTTTCATTAGATAATGAAAATACCTATCAAAAGATGGTCGATCGTATCGTGAATATACAGCCAGTTTAAACAGGAAATATTATTGTCTTTTTTAAATTCTACGCTGCTATGATTATCGTTAGCTTCGTAATTGTAGCAATAGTAGCAGTCTTTATCATGATGTATTTTCGATATTTATCTCATAATTAGTTTGTGAGCTCAGTCTGTCCAATAATTTCCAGTCTCACTACTTATTCATTTATGATTCTCTGTTTGACATTTAACTGTATTAAACAGCAAGAAGACAAAATGATTGTTGAAGTCATTAATGAGTTAAAGAAAGCTAAAAAATGATATTTAGAAGGATAATGATGCAAAAAATATTTGATTTTTTACGCAAAATTAGCGGTGGTAAACTCACTCAAAAGCAAGTCGATGCTGTAGATAAACGCATTGCATTTGATCGCAAAATTTTACAAGATATGCTAAATCTCAACACTATGATTACATCAGATCAGGGCATTGCTTTGATTTGCAGCTTTGAGGGCAAGCGACTGCAAGCCTATGACGATGGTGTTGGTATCTGGACGATTGGCTTTGGTACCACGATTTATCCGAATGGTCAAAAGGTCAAAAAGGGGGATACATGTACTGAAGCACAAGCCAAACAGTATATGCGGAATGATTTAAAAGTATTTGAGCAGACCGTGAATGATGCTGTCACAATAGTATTAACACAAAATCAATTTGATGCACTGGTATCACTGACCTATAACATCGGCTCGGGTGCATTTAAAAATTCCACACTGCTTAAAAAATTAAATGCGGGTGATATTAAAGGCGCTGCCAATCAATTTGATGTGTGGGTCAATGCTGGTGGGAAACGATTGCAGGGATTAGTTAATCGTCGTGCTAAGGAAAAAGAGTTGTTTTTGAAGTAATGTAATATCAAAAATTAAGTTGCTGACGCGTAATATATTAGTAGCTATAAATTAATTTAATGTAGATGAAAACAAGCACAAAAGTATAGGTATTTATGGCTTTAGGTACTTAATAATTTCACAATTTAATTTCTTAGATTCTCAAATGAAGTGCAACAGAGATTAAATTATCAGAATGAAGCAAGATGAGCGAGAAATGGCTATTTAGCTAAACATGCGGATAAAGTAGCTCGAAGACGTCATTGTTCTCATCCTAACAGAATCCCTTATGAAATATGGGTTAATGTCATCTCTTATCTTGATCTTCAATGGAGCCCTGAACAGATTTTTTCTCGTATTCCTGTGAATTTGCATTCAATTGATCGTTTCATACGACAATATAAAAACAAAGCTGGACAGCTGAGTAATCGTAAAAAGAATTCATGACAGACAGATTGAGATAGCACACCGCTCTCGCTGAAGATCTTAAAATAGATACGATTGTGAGTAAGAAGCATCAACAATCATTGGTCTCGATTGTAGATCGTAAGACAGATTATTTATGGCTGCAAAAGTATAGCTCACGCAAGGCAGAGGAAATTTGTCAAACCACAATCTATCTATTTGAATCGATCAAAGATCAATTCAAGACGATTACCGCAGATAATGGTAAAGAATGCAGTCTGCATGAGTATGCTGCTGAAGTATTAGAAATAGACTGATATTTTGCTGATCCGTATAGTGCGTGGTAACGAGGCACGAATGAAAATACAAATAGATTAATCCGACAATATATTAAGAAAGGTAGTGATTTAAATGCTTATATAGATGAAAAACAGCTAAGTGCGGAACCAACGGCTTTGTTACAAGGGTTTGATAATATTGAATATAAAGTGAAAAACTCAGCTATTGAAAAGATAGATGAATATATTCCTACTACTGGTACATCAGTAGTAAGTTTAAAGGTCACAAAGTCATTATCAGAATTTTATGAGGCATTGGATATTTCGGCTGCAATGTCTGCAAGTTATGCAGCTGGAGCAAAGGCATCTCTTGCTAAAAAAATAATATTACAAATGAAAGTGTATGCGTAATTATTAAGGCCGTAAATCAAAAGGAACGTATTGTTCGTAACAATATAAAATTTACAGATAATGCTTTAAAAATCAAAGATGATATTGATTTATTTGTAAAAACTTATGGAGATACTTACGTCTCTGAAATTATTAAAGGTTCTGAATTTTATTCAATTTATATTTTTAATTCAGAAACAAAAGAGCAAAGTCAGATGGTTTCAGCCTCACTAGATGCTAGTGGAATCTATCCTGGTGGAAAAGCTGAAGGAAATTTTAGCTCTAGCATCAAGAATACTAGTAAAAATACAGAGGTTTCACTTACATGTGAGTTTTTTATTTCAGGCTTTAAAAACCCAGTAACACCAGAAAAAATGAACCGTACCGGGTTTGTCGGAGACTTTTTTATTTAAGTTAGGCCACCTGACCTAACGGGTTAATCTTATCATAGTACATTGCTTCAAACTCAAAAGGCGATACATAACCCAGTGCACTACACGCTTTTTATTGAACCAATCTACCCAGTTTAGTGTCGCAAGTTGTACATCTGCTAAACCTTGCCAATCTGCTTTTAGATATTCAATCACCTCTGTTTTGTATAAGCCATTCACTGTTTCAGCCAAAGCATTATCGTATGAATCACCAGTCGTACCGACTGATGCTCGTAAATTTGCTGCTTCTAAACGATTGGTATAGCGAATGGAAAGATATTGCACACCTCTTCGAGTTGTTTGATACGTTCTTGGTCTGAAAGCTGCTGTACTTTAACTGGATTTTGTTTATCTAAATATTTTTGATACCAAACACGTAGTGTTTCAGGAGTACAACCGATTTTAGGAGCAATAGCTGTGATCGCAGCCCAATTCGATGGATAATCTTTTTCAGATTCAATCAATAATTGAACCGCTCTTTCTCTGATTTCAGGGGTATATTTTAATTTTGTCATCGAACCTTGCGAAGCAGTGCTTCTCACTCAGAATATTGATTCTCCGACAAACCCGGTACGGTTCATAAAAGCAAAATAAAGAATTAGATACAATTATTGCTTTTGGTAAGCCTGTAAAATTTAAAAAGGAAAATTACCAGACAGGTGAGTTGATTACTCGAAGCGCTCAACGCAGAGTTCAGATGATTATTCCTGCAAATAGTAAAAAAGAAAGCTCACCATTAGGGCGTGTCCTCATTTGAAGAATAATATTTAAACGCCTAGAATTAGGCTCTACTTTATCTCCATTTCAATATTTTTCAATGGCACGTACTCTTCTCACAGATGATATTTGGCAACAGATTCAAGTAACAATGAAATTTCATGGTTGCTATAGCTCAAAGAACAGTAGAAATATTATGGAAGCTATTTTATGGAAACTACGCACAGGTGCGACATGGCGTGATATTCCTCAAGAGTTTTGCCCTTGGAAAACTGCTTATAACCGTTTTAATCGCTGGGCTATGAAAGGCTTATGGGATAAATTTTTTTCAAACTACGAGGCAGCTTGGACCAAGAATGGGTATTCATTGATGGAAGCTACATACGCGCGCATCAGCATGCAAGTGGAGCTCGGCATGGCTTCGAGCGTGCAATTGGACAATCTCGTGGAGGACTCACAACAAAGATTCATCTTGCAACCGACGCGAATGGATTACCGATTGATTTTAAAATCACTGGGGGTGATGTCCATGACAGCCAAGTTGCAGAACACCTAATAGATCTAATTGAAACAGCAGATTATCTAATCGCGGACAAGGGATATGATTCTGAATATATCAGGAAGTCTGCTAGAAATCGAAAAATGATACCTATTATTCCATTAAGATCAAATAGTAAGAAATTCAATCTTGATTTTGATAAGTACTTATATTGCTTAAGACATTTAGTTGAGAATGCCTTTGCAAGATTAAAACACTTCCGTGCAATAGCAACTCGATTTGATAAACTCGCACGTAATTATCAGTCTATGATTTATATCGCCTGCATGTTCATTTGGTGTAAATCTAAATGAGGACACACCCTAGGGCGTGTCCTCATTTGAAGAATAATATTTAAACGCCTAGAATTAGGCTCTACTTTATCTCCATTTCAATATTTTTCAATGGCACGTACTCTTCTCACAGATGATATTTGGCAACAGATTCAAGTAACAATGAAATTTCATGGTTGCTATAGCTCAAAGAACAGTAGAAATATTATGGAAGCTATTTTATGGAAACTACGCACAGGTGCGACATGGCGTGATATTCCTCAAGAGTTTTGCCCTTGGAAAACTGCTTATAACCGTTTTAATCGCTGGGCTATGAAAGGCTTATGGGATAAATTTTTTTCAAACTACGAGGCAGCTTGGACCAAGAATGGGTATTCATTGATGGAAGCTACATACGCGCGCATCAGCATGCAAGTGGAGCTCGGCATGGCTTCGAGCGTGCAATTGGACAATCTCGTGGAGGACTCACAACAAAGATTCATCTTGCAACCGACGCGAATGGATTACCGATTGATTTTAAAATCACTGGGGGTGATGTCCATGACAGCCAAGTTGCAGAACACCTAATAGATCTAATTGAAACAGCAGATTATCTAATCGCGGACAAGGGATATGATTCTGAATATATCAGGAAGTCTGCTAGAAATCGAAAAATGATACCTATTATTCCATTAAGATCAAATAGTAAGAAATTCAATCTTGATTTTGATAAGTACTTATATTGCTTAAGACATTTAGTTGAGAATGCCTTTGCAAGATTAAAACACTTCCGTGCAATAGCAACTCGATTTGATAAACTCGCACGTAATTATCAGTCTATGATTTATATCGCCTGCATGTTCATTTGGTGTAAATCTAAATGAGGACACACCCTAGTGAATTAGAAAATTATTATTGAGTGTTAATATTTTTAAAAGTTTTGAATTCGAAACCTTTACCCGCTGTGTGCGGGTTTCTTTTTACCTAAAGGACAGTAAATGCGTAAAGAAAACATGTAGGAATAATATTTTATAGAATGAGTTGATGATAAATTAATAATTGATAAATTTGAGTAGTTCCAATGCGATATTTTTTATTGCTTAGTATTTTAAGTACTTCGATTACTTGTGCATTTGCCGAGAAAATTCATATGCCAGTAAAACATGATTTCTCAATATCTACTGGCTACATTGGTGGTGAAGATACTTCTGGTGACACGAAAGAAAAGCTTAAAGGTTTTTTTGTAAGGGGTATTTTTGGAGTTACACCTAGTATTAATTTTTATGCAGAATACAATAAACAGAAAATAAGTATCCTAAAGTTTGATGAAGTATCTACAGGGTTTCTGTATAAGTTTTACCGTGGTAAAAAAATCAATGGATCAATTGGTAGTGGTATAGGCTATGTTTGGTTAAATCAACAATTGAAAGATCCAAATTTACCACTTACAGCTGATTTAAAACTTAAATATATATCCATACCATTGTTTATTGAAGGGGAAATCAAATTATCTGAGCATTTTTCTTATTTTGGTAATTTGAGTTATCAATGGTTATTTAATTACGATTCTAAAGTTTGTTTAACAGTAATAAGCAGACAGACAATATGCAACTTAATCCATGAGAATTCTGATAGCTTGGTGTACAAGCTGGGGATTCGATATAGTTTTTGATAATTAAATTCACTTAAAAGTAGAACCATTGATAATCATGGATATTCAAAAATACAAAGCCATAACCAATAAGAATCTCATCAGAAAAAACCTAGAACCAAACCACTGCCTAAGGCTACGTAAAAGTATTTAGAAGCTGAAGAAACTTTATTTCAAGAACTAGAAGAAAACCTTATTGGTTATCGCCGTAAATTTCAATTTGAATCAACCAGAAACTGGCGCTTTGATTTTTATATTGTGAAACTAAATCTTCTTATTGAGATTGTGGGTAGCCCTTAGGCCGTTGGTCGTGGTGGTAAGAAAATAGCAGACTCTCTCAATAAATATGATTTAGCTGAAGACATGGGTTATAGGATTGAGCGTTTTGATCCACATGCGATTGAGTCAGGACAACTGATTCGTTGGATTAATTCACAGTTAGAGAGATTAGAAGATGGTACAAACCGTTTGAAATAACTTAAATAGCATTAGTTAGATGTGTTGACACATGTCAACAATAATATATAATAAACATTCTCTAAGGATAAGATATGAAAAAATATCCAAATAAGCATATCCGAGAAGCTATTGAATATGCTGTTGAGAATGGATGGGATATTGTTGAAACGGGTAAATCAGGACATGCATTTTGCCGGTTAAAATGTATTTTAGGACATACTGAACATCAAATGAGTATTTGGAGTACGCCCAAAGATCCTGAAACGCATGCTAAACAAATCCTGCGTAAAGTGAAGCAATGTAATGGAGATGAACAATGAATACTTATCATTTTACCATTGTGGTGCGTGATGCTCGTTCAGATCTTGCAGATTTAGAAGATCACTTTTTTGAAGCGGGCTGTGATGATGCATTGTTGTGTACCTATAATGATACTATCTATTTAGAATTTGATCGCGAAGCTGATGATGCTGTGACTGCAATACGTTCAGCATTAAATGATATTCGTAAATTAGGTTACCAAGACTTAATTGTTGAAGAGCAAGGTGTTTCTACCTTATCAGAAATGGCAGAACGTGCAAGTTTAAGTCGACAAGTATTATCCCTATACGCTCTAAATAAACGTGGGGATGGGAACTTTCCAAAACCAATGTATGGACTATCTTCAAAGTCAGCGATGTATTCATGGCCAGAAGTGGCAACTTGGTTATTTAACCAAGGGAAGTTAGATAAAGCGCATTATGAAGTAGCAAGTGCTCTGGTCTAAAAAGTAAAGTTATTGATAAAACCCACATACAAAATGTGGGTTTTTTATTGGATGAAATATGGACCAGATCAGACCATTCCCACCGACTGATTTTATTGACCAAGCCTAGGAAGAGGAAGTTATTCGGCTTGCACCTGCAACAGATTTAAAAGAATGGGTAGTAGATAACTTTCTAACTGTGGGTGGTCACTTACATAATCCCGATCATGATCATATTTCTGAGCTACTTCACGATGACGAAACCTTTCTAGCGTTTGCATGGGCGTCATCTGCCACCGTGGCTAAAAAACGCATGGTATTGGGTCAATGTGAAAAGGTCATGTTTAACCCAAGGTGGTTGGAAGAAGGCAAGACAAGAACAGCAGATGCGTGATTGGTTTGGTTTTGTACCTGTTTATTTAATCACGATCGATGCCACATTTTGTGAACAAGCATCTGATCGTGATTTTTGTGCCCTCATCGAGCATGAGCTATATCACATAAGCTTATTGCATTTGATCAATCTGCTGTACAAGACATGCTAAATCTCAACACTATGATTATATCAGATCATGGTATTGCTTTGATTTGTAGCTTTGAGGGCAAGCGACTGCAAGCCTATGACGATGGTGTTGGTGTCTGGACAATTGGCTTCGGTACCACGATTTATCCGAATGGCCAAAAGGTTAAAAAAGGTGATAGCTGCACTGAAAAACAAGTCAAACAGTATATGCAAAACGATTTAAAAGCATTTGAACAGACTGTGAATGAAGCTACCATAGTTTCACTTACTTAAAATCAGTTTAATGCATTGGTATCACTGACTTATAACATCGGCTCAAGTGCATTTAAAAACTCAACACTACTTAAAAAATTAAATGCTGGTGATGTTAAAGGTGCAGCAAATCAATTTGATGTTTGGGTTAATGCCGGAGGTAAATGATTGCAAGGATTAGTTAATCGTCGTGCAAAGGAAAAGGAGTTGTTTTTGAAGTAGAGCTTGGATAAAGATGGTGGAAGCCCTTAAGTGAGGGCTTTCAACGCTTAGGTTGCTACTGGTTACTTGCCGTTTGACCCTTTTTTGCCAAATGCCGGTTTAAGTCGATAAGCTAAATCATCTTCAATCAATTGAAGAACGTCTGCAGTAATACCACCATAAACCCTAACCTCGATTTTATAGTTGCGGAAAAACCACTTATTTAACCTCAAGGCATATGTGCTATCAGCTGAGTTAATAGTATGCTCTTTGAGTCTTTTTTTGACATTTTTTTGAGATGAACCAACATATAAAGTATTGGATTTTTTGTTGACCTCATTTGCTCGGGAGCATTTTAATGATGATCCGGCTCTAAAATTTGTAAACTCCTGAAATGTAATCTCAGGATCACCGTCAACTTCTGTGATTATGTAAATAGCACTAAGGTGGTTTGGTAAAGCAAAGTTTTTAACATCACTTTGACCATTTAGGGTAAAGATATCTGTTGGTGTTTTATATTTTGCAGATGCGCAAGCAAGGGTGGTTGATAACAAATAATCATCATCTGGGGCTACAGTATTGCCAAGCATCGCACTAATTTTCATTAAATCTAAAAGTCGGTTTTTTGCTAGATCTGCAATTTGAGGTTCTATCCACTCAGGCATAACACCGCTATTTATCCAATTTTGTATGGTTTGTTTAGGTACTTGCTTACCATCTTTATTTTTAAGACTTTTGGAGAGTTGCGATTGATAAGCCTCACCAAATAATAGGTGCTCAAGTTCTTTAATATCTCTAGACATAATTGTACTAACAATATTATTAATATTTAAAATATAGTACTTATGTACTATATATGATTATTTTACTTATTTGGTGAAAAATCATTAATAATTAATGTTAATCAAAAACGATTAGCTTTGATCTATAAAATTATAGCAACTTCACCCATCCACAATATCTCACCAAAACGGCGAAATATTACATGAATAACACTTATAAAACTCTGTCATTTCGGTCAATAAAATTAAGCTTCCTAAAAACATATTGTGAAAATATTGTGAATTCTTTGTGAATGATTATTTTTTAACCACATTGGTATTCGATTTTTTCTTTATTTTTCAGCTAAAATATCTCTTAATATAAAGCATCATCCTGATCGAGGGTATAAATATAAATGACTGATAATGAAATAGAAACTCATCCATTAGAACCATTTTTACCGCCCAATGGCAAGTTATTAATGCTTGGAAGTTTTCCGCCACCGAAGACTCGTTGGAAGATGGATTTTTATTATCCGAATTATCAAAATGATATGTGGCGAATTTTTGGATTATGTTTTTTTCAAGATAAAAACTATTTTTTAGATTTAACCAATAAAAGTTATCACTTGCATAAAATCATGAATTTTTTAACAGAAAAAGGGATTGGAATATTTGATACAGCTTATCAAGTCAGACGTTTAAAGGGTAATGCTGCTGATAAATTTTTAGATATTGTTACACCAAGTAATTTACAGACTTTATTGGCTGCGATGCCAAACTGTCAGCATATCCTAACGACAGGAGATAAAGCGACAGATACTTTAATGGAATCTATGCCTACAGGTACTGCTAAACCACAAATTGGTCAATCAGTACAATGTAATTTTTCGGGTAGGCAAGTGACTTTACATCGAATGCCATCTTCATCTAGGGCTTATCCCTTGCCCTTAGACTTAAAAGCTAAAGCATATTATCAATTGTTTTTAATAGTCGGTTTATTATAGTTAGTGTTCACCCATCATACTGTACATAATCCCATAAATTTAAACGCGCTTTAATGTCTTTACGGATATTGGGTAACATGGGTAATAGTGTACCTTCTATCCATAAATTGAAGGCCATTGTGGATAGAATCTGTTGATCTGTTCCGATTAATTGAGCGCCTTTAATGATAATAGATGTATCTGAATGAGCCGGTGTCTCGATGCCTATAAATAAAATTTGTAATTCCTGCCCAGTATCGTGTAGCAACCAATCTAATTCTATTTGTATATCATGGTTAGATTTGAGTACGGCTTGACCTTTTAAGTATTCAGAATCTATTAAACAGTCATATTCAACACGAATTTTTGCTAAAAACCAGACTTGTTGTTCAAGCTCTTTGAGTGTTAAAAATGGGGTAATAATATCACTTAAATTAAGTTGACGATGTAAATCAAAGAATTGCATTAAAACCAATACACCATATGCGGCAGATGAAATCGAGTAATATTATAAAACAAAATAGCGATAACGGCTCAATAATGTGTATAGATTGTCATTAATTTGTAATTACATCATCCATTCAATTGGTAGGAATGAAACACATCTAATAGCAAATCTCTGAAATTTAGTGGTTTGTGGTTCTTTAGTATGATAAATAATCGTGCCATTTTCTTTATGATCTAACCAAAATAGTTTACCTTTATCGTTGAGTTTTAATTCATAAGCAACTTTGTGTAATTGATCGTTAAGTGTATTTGAAATTTGATCTTGTAGGATATTTGATTCAATGACGAGACCAACCTCAGTATTTAGTCGAACAGAGCGTGGATCAAAATTAAATGAACCAATAAATACGATGCCGTCTATATCAAAAAATTTGGCATGTAAGCGTGATGCATTTTTGCCTTTAGCAGGAATTACATTTCCTGTGGCAACTTCATACCAAGTACGTTTTTTACGTTCAATATAGGGTTTAAATTCATATAGTTTGACACCAGCAGCCAAAAGTTTTTTACGATACTTTTGATAAAATGCATGAACCACAGGCACATCATTGGCTAAATAGGAATTGGTGAGAATACGGACGTGTGTGTTTTGCTTACGTAAGCCGACTAAATACTCTAGGCCATTTTGTCTTGGTACAAAATATGCAGAAACGAGTTCAATTGATTTTTTAGGTTTACCGATAATACTTAACATTTGTGTCGAAATTAACTCTTCTATTTTGGCTTTACCCCTAATTTTATTTGGTGTATCGGCAATAAAGTGGGCTTTTGCCCAACGAATAGGGCTATGTTGCAGTTTTTCTCGAATAATATATTCAGCGTGTTCTAATTGCTTTTCAAATTGAGTGAGTCTTAAATGATCAAGCTCATAGCGATATTTTAATTGTTGAAAATCTTCAGCAGTTCCTATTTTGATTAGTTCCGTAATGCAATAACTCAATGAGTCTTGCCAGAATTGTTGGAATACATTATTAGCTTGTGACGTTGCTGGTCCAAAAAATAAAACATCCAGATCTGCAAATTGAAACTCACCACCCGCATCAAAATATTCACGGCTAATATTTCGACCACCCGTTACAGCAATTTTATTATCACCAATAATAAGTTTATTGTGCATACGATGATTAATATGTTTAAAGCGAAAGATATAATCAAGAAGGCGTAGTTTCCTAAATTTATATGGATTGAAAATCTTAATATTAAAATTAGGATGTAATGCGAGTAGTTTTAACGTGGAATCTAATTGTGTGCCATTCTGATCATCAATTAATAAACGTATTTTGACTCCACGATCTGCTGCTTTTAATAAATCAGAGAGTAAAAGTTGACCAATAGAATCATTTTTCCAAATATAATACTGTAAATCGATTGTGAATTTAGCATTGTTAATAATATGTCGTCGTGATGCGATACTTAAAAAAGCATCATTTAAAGGTAAAAATGCTGTTAAACCTTTAGATAATTCAACCTTAAAATTTTTTTCATGGATCCAATAGGTTGCATCATTATCTGTAAGATGAGTTATGTTTTTAGGTCGTTTCATAATACACACATCTTTTGTTTATTAAAAAATAATCAAAGCTAAAGTGAAAAGCAAGTCAGGACCATTATTCATTACATCAAATAAGATTGCTGTAAGTGAGAAATTACTTATAAAATGGTCATACTTGTTAAATATGCTTTTATATAAAATGCAAGAGATATGAATTGTCTCTGTCATTTATTTTAATTGCTATTTCCATCTTTTCACGCATATGTGTCTATGTGCAAGGATATATTTTAGATGAAATCACGTGCAGCGGTTGCCTTTGCTCCTGGACAACCATTAGAAATTGTTGAGATAGATGTTGCCCCTCCTAAAGCGGGCGAAGTTCTGATTAAAATTACACATACTGGAGTTTGTCATACAGATGCTTTTACATTATCTGGTGATGATCCCGAGGGTGTATTTCCTGCTGTTTTAGGTCATGAAGGTGCAGGTATTGTTATTGAGGTGGGTGAAGGGGTTACCAGTGTTCAGCCAGGTGATCATGTTATTCCACTCTATACAGCTGAATGTGGCGAATGTTTATTTTGTAAATCTGGTAAAACAAATTTATGTGTTGCTGTTCGTGCTACGCAAGGTAAAGGATTAATGCCAGATGGTACGACACGTTTTTCATATAATGGGCAACCAATTTATCATTATATGGGCTGTTCGACCTTTTCAGAATATACCGTTGTTGCGGAAGTTTCATTGGCAAAAATTAATCCAGATGCAAATCCGGAGCAAGTTTGTTTACTCGGTTGTGGCGTAACCACAGGTTTGGGCGCCGTGAAAAATACGGCTAAAGTTCAAGAAGGCGATACGGTTGCGGTATTTGGTTTAGGTGGTATTGGTTTAGCTGTAGTACAAGGGGCAAAAAAAGCCAAAGCCAGCCGAATTATTGTGGTGGATACCAATCCTGACAAATTTAACTTGGCAAAAGAATTTGGTGCAACAGATTTTGTCAATCCTAAGGATTATGCGCAACCTGTACAGCAAGTTATTGTTGAAATGACGGGTTGGGGAGTAGATCACTCCTTTGAGTGTATTGGTAATGTGAATGTAATGCGTTCTGCCTTGGAATGTGCACATCGTGGTTGGGGACAATCTGTGATTATTGGTGTTGCTGGCGCTGGTCAAGAAATTTCTACACGACCATTTCAGTTAGTGACTGGTCGTACATGGAAAGGCACTGCTTTTGGAGGCGTAAAAGGCCGCTCTGAATTACCTGGTATGGTTGAAGAAGCAATGCAAGGTGATATTCAGTTGGCACCATTTGTGACACATACTATGAGTTTAGATCAAATTAATCATGCATTTGATTTGATGCATGATGGAGAGTCTATTCGTTCCGTTGTACATTTTGACTGAATAAGATCATTGGTTTAGTCGATAAGATAAATAGTGATTTTTTGATCACTGTTTATCAATTTAGAAGACTATAAATGTTTATCTACAAGATTAATAGATGAATCAATTCGTTATTAAATTGAGAAAAATTTTAAAAAGATCTTGTCAAACATGTAAAGAATGCGTATTTTAGAGATCAGTTAAGATTAAATTAGATCTTTGGAACATGCAAAAGCAACCTATACAACATACAAACGCATATTATTATTTTTGGCAGTTTATGTAGTTGCCTGAATGCGTTCGGGCAAAATTAGGTTGCCCACCAGTATAAACCTGATCGGCAACCCGGTTGGGTTTTTTTGTATCTGCAGATTTTATACATTGAGGAAAATTGAAATGAAAACTTATAACATTGCCTACTTTAGTAACTTTTATTGGTTTAGTTTTTTTAACATGATCTTATGTTCCAATAGACCCAATATGCTCAAATAAAAGTTCGGATTGCTTGATAATGCAATCCTTAAGGAAATATTTATGAATGCTTCAGTAAATACATTAGAAAAAACAATTACCAAAGAAACATCACTTGTTTCACCGCTGCAATTAAAACAAATGCTGCAATTACCCGAGCATTTAATCAAACAAATTCAACATCATCGTCAAATTGTTACCAATATTTTAAATGGTCAAGATCATCGATTAATGGTTATTATTGGTCCATGTTCAATTCACGATCCAGTTGCTGCAATTGAGTACGCTGAAAAATTATTAAAATTACAAACTCAAGTAGCTGATCAAATTTTCTTTGTAATGCGAGCATATATTGAAAAACCTAGAACGACGATAGGTTGGAAAGGTTTTTTATATGATCCGCATTTAGATGGTTCTGCAGATATGCAAAGTGGTTTAGAACAATCTCGTGCATTATATTTGCAATTAATTGAAATGGGATTGCCACTAGCATCAGAATTATTAAGCCCTATGGCAACAGCATATTTTGATGATCTTTTAACTTGGGGGGCTATTGGTGCACGCACAAGTGAATCACAGATTCATCGTGAGATTTCAAGTTATATGCCATATAGTATTGGCTTTAAAAATGGAACGGATGGCTCCATTCAGATTGCATTAGATGCGATTCAATCGGCATCACGTCCTCATCAATTTTTAGGCTTAGGTCAATCTGGTACAGTAAGTTTACTTGAATCTAAAGGTAATTTAAAAGCACATTTAATTTTGCGTGGGGCTAATTCAGGACCAAATTATAGCTTAGTTGAAATTGAAAAAATGAAGCAAATGATGACGACAGCATTCCCTGCATTTGTGATTGATTGTAGTCATGGTAATAGTCATAAAAATCCATTACTACAACCTGATGTATTAAAAAAGATTATTGCAGAACGCCCTCTTAGCCATGTACGTGGCGTCATGTTAGAGAGTTATTTATATGATGGTGCACAGAAAATATCAACACAAATGACTTATGGTCAATCTGTTACAGATGGTTGTTTAGGTTGGGAAAAAACTCAGCAGTTATTACTTGATGTAGCGAAGCAATTACATCAGCAGTCACTTAAGTTAAGTGCTTAATTTAATCAAATAATTGCATAAAAAGCCTCATAGTATTTGAGGCTTTTTAGCATATGATTATCACAATTTGTATATTCAGTTGGATAATAGAATTATAATCCTGCTTCGTATTCTGTATTTGACAGCAATTTTTCTACGTCTGTTATATTATCTGGTCTAATTTTATAGATCCAACCTTTTGCATAAGGTTCATCATTAACAAAATCTGGATCATCTTCCAAGTTTGTATTGACTTCAACTACTTCACCTGAAATAGGTGCGTGAATATCAGATGCCGTTTTTACAGACTCTACTACACCAGCCTGTTCACCAGCTTGGAGATGTTGACCTATTTCAGGTGCTTCTACATAAACTAAATCACCTAAGGCATCTTGCGCATGATCAGAAATACCCGTTACAACCAGATCACCTTCAATACGTACCCATTCATGTGTCGTTGCATATTTTAAGTCTGAAGGATGATGCATGAGATTAGCTCCTCAAAAGTCTTGAATTTATTTGCCATGATTTATACATGCTTTTAATCTAAAACAAAAGTTATATGACGTCTTAAATAGGCGAATTGATGGATATAAATAGTATTCAGGGTTGTTTTTAAACTATTTTTATATTTTTTCTTAAATCGTAATATAGATGATCGTGTTAATTTATTTAATGATTAAATCAGTACTGTATTGAGATGAAATGCAATTATGGCTGTATGGTGAGAGTATAGATACAATCACCAACACCATCATTCTGTATTAATCTAAATCCTGTATTTCTCGTTTGAATACGACAATACGCGTCGTAGAAATTAATACGGGTTGATTATGTTGATTTAATACCTGTGTGGTATAGCCAACAATAGCACGATCATTTTTATTTTTAGACGGCGTGATAGAATCAATGGTCACTTCAACATGAATTTTGTCTCCTGGACGTGTGGGTCTAGGCCAACGTACCGATGTATCTGCTCCAACCAAACCATGAGCAATTGGAATAGATTCAGTCCATAATCGCATCATAACTGCAGATGTATGCCAACCACTTGCGGCTAGACCTTGAAATATAGGATGTTCTGAGGCTAAGTCTTCATGTAAATGAAAAGGTTGCGGATCATAGCGTTCTGCAAACTGCTTAATCTCTTCTAATGTCATTTCATATTCACGACTTTTAAACTGGTCACCTACTTGAATATCTTCCAAATACAGCATGTATTTACATCCTTGTTTATTTTTAACTTAAATATTCACATTACCTGATGTATTTGGGGAAAACAAATAAATTATCTGATCTGATGAAGACAGTTTCATATTTTGTTTTTAAACCAAGAAATTATTCTTCCATGAGAAAACCACCTGTCTGTCTACGCCATAATTGTGCATAAATACCATTTTTAGCGATTAATTCCTCATGTGTGCCTTGTTCTACAATTTGACCTTGATCTAAGACGATCAACCGATCCATTTGAGCAATTGTCGATAAACGGTGTGCAATCGCGATAACGGTTTTATTTTGCATTAACTCATCTAAGCTAGATTGAATAGCCGCTTCAACTTCAGAATCTAATGCACTGGTCGCTTCATCTAGAATAAGAATAGGTGCATCTTTCAAGAAAACACGTGCAATTGCAATACGTTGGCGTTGGCCACCCGAAAGTTTGACACCTCTTTCGCCGACATATGCTTGATAGCCTTTACAACCGCGTAGATCAATTAAGTTTGGAATAAATTCTGTCGCTTGAGCTTTATTGACTGCGACAAACATTTCTTCATCAGATGCATTTGGACGGCCATATTTAATATTTTCTTCTACAGTTCGATGGAGTAGAGAGGTATCTTGGGTAACAAGTGCAATATTTTTTCTTAAGCTATCTTGAGTAACATTTGCTATATCTTGTCCATCAATTTTAATACAGCCATGTTGAGTTTGATAAAAATGTAGTAACAATTGAATGAGTGTCGATTTACCAGCACCAGAACGGCCTACGATCCCAATTTTTTCGCTAGGTTGAATGGTTAAATTTAGTTTGTTGATGACATTTTTATCATGATAGGCGAAGCTGACATTTTCAAACTCTATTTTGCCATGTGTCACATGTAATTCAGGCGCATTTGGTTGGTCTTGAATACTAATGGGGCGTCCTAAAGTTTTAATACCATCTTGAATGGTACCGACATTTTCAAATAATGCAGAACTTTGCCACATAATGAATTCAGCAATACTATTGAGCTTTAATATCATTGCTGTTGCGGCTGCAATTACACCTACATCAATCTGACCATTCATCCATAGCCAAATTGCAGTGCCTAAAACGCCGCCGTAAAGTATGATCGTAAGTAAACTCAAGCTTAAGTCATAGTATGTACCTAAGCGCATTTGTTTATATACAGTCGTCATGAATTCTTTCATGGATGCTTTAGCATATTGACTTTCACGCCCAGCATGTGCAAAAAGTTTAACTGTTTGAATGTTGGTATAAGCATCTGTGACACGACCTGTCATGACTGCACGTGCATCTGCTTGTTCATTGGCAACCTTGCTGAGTTTAGGAATAAAAAACAATGCGGAACTAATAAAACAAATGAGCCAAATAAAAAGTGGAATCATGAGCCAAGGAGAAATTGCTGCAAAAACAATGCTTACAGTAATGAAATAAACCAAAACATAGGCCAGCATATCACCGAGAATAATCCAAAATTCACGGACTGCTAAAGCCATTTGCATGACTTTAGCAGATAATCGTCCTGCAAAATCATTATGAAAAAAATCGATACTTTGCTGTAATAATAAGTTATGAAAGCGCCAGCGTAGGCGCATTGGAAAAGTACTATATAAAATTTGATGTTTAATCACGGACTGTAAACTGGAAAACCCAATATTGGCAAATAAAATCAAAGAAAGAACCACCAGATTCATTTGGTGTTGTTGTAAGAAAGTATCTGGTTGGCTCTGGCTAATCCATGTGACTAGATTCCCGATATTGGCATAAAGTAATGCTTCAAAAGTCGCTGCACCTGCAGAACATAGCACTAATATGAATAAATAAGGGTGTACACCTTTTGCTGTTTCCCAAACAAATGAAAAAAAACGTGTTGGTAGTGGTTTTAATAAATGATCTGTTGGATAAGGATCTAATAATTTTTCAAACCACTTCAACATAATAAAATTCCTTTGAATAACAATAATATGGGATTAAAAAACCGATAAATTTATAATGATAAATAGTATTTTACGCGTAAATTCAGGCAAAATGAAATTTGTTTAAAATCCTTCTATAATCCCTATGAATAGGTTTATATTTGCCCCTTGAATTGCCTCACAATGGCAAAATTAGTGAAGGGGAACATATGGGTTCAGTTTTCAGCCGAATATTATTAGAAGAGATTTTAAAGTATAGAACAGCCATTTGTATCCAGCGTAAAGATGTCCCTCCATTTATAGAAAGCAAAGCCTTGAGTAGCGAACGTATTGCGTTAAGCTGATTGGTGCAATTTGAACGTAAAATTAAAAATAATCCGAATGTTTTACATGGTAATCAAAATGATATGAATTTGACACTGTTGGATGTGATTAATTTATATCTAACTGAAACAGAAGGTATTTATAGCCAAACTAAAATTAATGTATGGTGACTCATTAAAAAATCTCCGATTGTGCAAAGTGCGTTATCAATATAGCTGACATGAGTCATGGTAAACGCTGCAGTACAATATTTCACCTAAAAAAATAATTTCATTAACTTTTCATGAAATGCTTCATTTGATTCATATTAATAATAAAGTATTTTAAATTCTATATTGGTCAGTTCTCGTTCTGTATCTAGTACATCAGCAAGATCTCTAATATGAATTAGAAATGCTGTACGATTACTTTTGTCTAATTTAAATATGGCAAAATCTGTTACGCCGTAACTATCTAGATATGCAGCAAAATTAAAACTGACTTGAAATAGGAAAATTAATCATCAACTTTGACCACTGCACTGCTGATGTTATTTCGGAAGGCTTGCAGTACTTATACGCTATAGGTGGTAGGTTGATCAATACTGTAATCAGGCTGAGAGATACCTTATTCAGTAATAGTGAGAGCTGTGGTAATGTTATCAAAAATTAAACGATTTTAAAATTAGAAAATCGAATCACCTTGAAACGAGGAGATTTTTTATGAAAATATCTAAATATTCAGATAGCTTAATTATGAGTATTTAAAAGCAAGCTGAAGGAAGCAGAAACACCTGCTAATAGGCCGGATTACGTGAGTGATTTAATGGATCTAGTGAAAATAACATGAGATTCAGTATTATTTACTCAACTAGGTTATCCTCAATAGAATGGCTTAGGTTGAACGTTTTAACCGAATAGTGTGTGATGAATGTCTAATCAGTATTTATTTGCAGATATTGATGATAGCGAAAACGGTACAATAGCATGGCAGTACTTTTATTATCATGAAAGATCACATATGGCAGTTGATGGTAGCCCCCCCTAATTTTAAACAATAATCAATAAAGAGGGTATTACCAATCTATTTCTTAAATTAATGCAATTCCATTTTCGAATCTTCCTGAACATCTAATACACCATCAATTTTCTTGAGTTGTTTGGTACTTTCTTGGGTCGCTGACTGTGGAATAGAGACTACTATAATATTTATGTTCTTTAAAGCGTAAATGATTTGTATTTTTTGTGCTTCAATTACTTTAAGAACATTTTGTTTTTTAGGTACATCGTAACTAATAATTAGATTTTTTTGATTCTCTTGATGTGCAGACCTATAAAGTTGCCATTCATCAATGATTGTACCGTCAGATCGTTTACAGTAACCAACTTCATTTCCAGAAATATCTTGTTTCGTGATAGACGATCCACCTATTTGCTCACAATAAATACTTGCTGGATTAGCCATGCCAATAATAGGTTTTGTTAATGTGTTATTCGCTGGTGAAGAAGTACAAGAAGATAATAGGGTAAATACAATTAATGATGTTCCGATAAGAATCTTGTTCATAAGAAATTACAAATAGTTTGTCAGCATTTAACTATATAGCAGACAAAGGGTTAGTGTGGTGCTGATGAATATCTATTTAAAAGAAAACTGAGCTAATAGCTATTAATTGCTTGTTCTTTAAATTCTGTACTTGAGTGCTATATCGCCAAGCTAAGCTATTTTCATGCTTCAAAAGTTAAGATCATGTTGAAAGCAAGTTTTGCTTGTCTGTTATTTACAGCATAGAGGTAAATAATTATAGAGCTTTTTGTTGATATTATTGCTGATACAAATACTGTGGATAATGTTGAATATTATAGACTTTAATACATATTTGTTTAATAAAACATCAAATGGATAGAATATTTGAAAATTATAATATTTTTGATTATTTTTTAATCAAAAAATTTAGTAAAAAACTTGCACTTATTATTAAAAATAGTTAATTTTAATGTAGAGAGTTTTAAAGCTTAATATATATTAAGATATTGTTTTGTAATGTTTTATTGTACACCTCAGCCACGTGAGTGGCCTTGCTCAAGTGAGTGAATGCCCTGATATTATTAGGGTGTTTTTTTGAGAAAAAGACATGATATTTAATTTATATTCGTTGAATATTATCCTATTAAAGCCGTGTTGCAATTCTCAATAATGTCTTACACAAATTCAGTTGTATAAGTAATACTCGTTAATGAAATAATACAAAAATCAAATTCATTTAAAAGTACTTAAATAACAATTTGTATTATTATAAAAAAAATTAAATAGGTTACATATTATGAAAAATGTTATAAAACATATTATTGCAATAAAAAATACACAAGGTGATTTTGAGTTCATTGCTTCTCCAACTCCAGATAGTTATACCCTTCAAGAAAATGTACAACATAAGAAAGTATTACACTTGAATCATGGTGGTGAGGAATATAGAGTGTATTGTGATGATAATTTAACAGATCAAGAGTTACAAAAATTAAAGAATGATTGGCTCAAAATAGATATTGATATCTTGAAAATTAATTTAGTCACTGATCAGACTGATTTAAAATAAAATATATAAAAACCTCTTTAAGGAAGTTTTTGTTGCTGACAAAGGTCTTACATTTTTGTAAGACCTTTTATAATAGCATTATGCTGAAATATCAATCTACTTAACAAGAACTCGAAATGGTCACATTCGATCGTCTATAAGCGTTGCCAGCCCTATTCTGTTAGAGAGTAATGTATTATACAAAGTCCAAAATATAATCAAAGTAATGACTCGCCGTGTCTGGAAGGATAGTAAGGATCGAATGAATGAAAGGTTAAATCCACAAGGTAAAAGATCTACGTCAGACCGAAGGAGACAGTAGAAAGAAGCTTTGTAGATGAAAAATTATATGGACATCGTTATGCATGTTTCCAGGGACTTTCACCCGTGATGCAACAATACTTATTGGCAGTGACTGCACCAAATATAAAGAAGATCACCCTATAGCTATAAAAAATCTCTTTTATCTTATTTTTGAGTCACAAATAGGCTTAAAAACATATACTATTAAGAATTAAAAGTTAAATAACAAGATCCCTATGCATATTTTAAATAGACATTGATTCTTTTTTCTACTTGGAACGTAATTTTAGGTATTAAATTTTTCAAAAAATTCAATTTATAAATCTTAATCATAATGATAACGGCAAGATATAATCAGGATTTTCTGATCTAAAACCTCATAAACAAGACGATTTGTTTTATCTATTCTTCTTGAGCAGAAATCACTTAAATATAATTTAAGTGGCTCAGGTTTGCCAATACCTTCAAATGGTGATCTTATAACATCCTTAATTAGTAAATTAATTCGTTTTAAAGTCTGTTTGTCGGTAGATTGCCAATTTAGATAATCATTCCAAGCTTCATCTGTCCAACTCAAAATCATTCTTCAATCAACTCATGTTGACTAATTTTTCCTGACTTAAATTGTGCAATAGATTTCATTAAATGAGCTGCATTGGTTGGGCTACTCATTAAGTATGCTGTTTCTTCATAGGCATTGAAATCTTCAAGGCTAATTAAAACAGCAGTCTGGTTATTTTTCCGAGTTACAAGTACAGGAGAATGGTCGTCAATAACACCATCGAGTACAGTTGCTAGGTTTTTCCTTAAATCAGAATAAGTCACAACTTTCATTTACGGACCCTTAAAAAGTACAAATATTTATACATATATTTGTACGTATATTTTTTTGATTCAATCCAATTTTTATAGAAATTGTATCAATACAAATCTGCAATGGTGTCATTTGATTCTTGACTAATAACAGTGCTAATTGGCAAGTACTCATCTTTTATTATGCCTAACTAACGCAAGAATAGGTGCCAAAGTGAAAGTTCATTTTGCAATCTCCAGATTAAAATTGAGTCTAACTGGGTGTGCATCATTACTCTGTGACATCTAATATTTGAATTTAGTATATCTTTACTTTTCAATAATTTATTTAAATTAAATGTATAAATTTCAATAATATAAATTAAGAATTTTATTTAAATTTCTAGAAAATAGTTAATTTGTTTGAAAGCTACCTATAATTTTATATCTATAGTTTGTGCTACTTCTAATTTATATTGATGCATTATTTTACGATATATTAGCCATGTTGATTATTTGGGTTTTCTGGATATGTTAGGAGGTGATAAAAGATGTTAACACTCATTGCGGAAGATTTTATTGAAGCTGATAAAGTTGAACTAGTATTACCGCTCTATAAAGAGCTGGTTGAAAAGACCAGAAATGAAAGCGGCTGTATATTATATGAACTACATCAAGATATTAAAAATATAGGTCATTTTATTTTTATTGAAAAATGGCTTGATCGAAATGCGCTAGATTTACATGTGGAATCTGAACATTTTCAAACATTAGTACCACAAATCGATCAATATAAAATTAAAGATGGCAAGTTTACACATATGCATCAGTTAGACATATAAAGCTAGCAAACAGTAATTTTTGTGAATATGCACCTATAGGATGTCATGTCATTTCCTATAGGCACAATACGTTTTTACATTGATGTTATTTGATCTTGGATTTTATTGGTCATTAATTGTAAATCCGATCCAGAAGGTGCTTGATAAATTTTTAAACCAAATTCCGGAACAATTGCAATTAAATGATCAAAGATGTCAGATTGAATATTCTCATAATTACTCCATACGGTTGTATTGGTAAATGCGTAAATTTCTAAAGGTATTCCTTGGCTAGTTGGCTGTAATTGTCGTACGATCAGTGTTGCATTGTTACTGATACCTTCATGCTGTTTTAAATAAAACTCGATATAAGCACGAAATGTTCCTAAATTTGTTAGGCGTCGTTGATTTAACTTGGCTGGATTAGAGAGTTGTTGATTAAATTGATTAAGTTCTTCAATCTTAAGGTCAATATATTGATTAAGTAATAAAAAGTCTTTTAATTTACTTTGCATTTCCTGTGTCATGAAATGTACTGAACTTTGATCAATAAATAGAGAACGCTTAATTCGTCTCATTCCTGACTCAGACATACCTCGCCAGTTTCGAAAAGTATCTGTTACTAATTTATTGGTTGGAATCGTTGTTAAGGTTTTATCAAAATTTTGGACGGTAATGGTATGTAATGACATATCAACAACATCGCCATCTGCATTTAACGATGGCATTTCAATCCAATCACCAATGCGAATCATATCATAGGATGAAATTTGAATAGCAGCGACAATTGATAAGATGGTATTTTGAAATACCAACATCATGACCGCAGCCATGGCGCCAAATCCTGCGAGAAGGGTAAATATATCCTTTTTAAGAAAGGTACCCAAGATACTTAAAATACATACAATAAAAATAATGAGTTTAATCAGTTGTAAATAGCCTTTAATTGGCTTATTTTTAAATTTAGAATTTTTTTGATAGGCAAGATTAAAAATATTTAATAGATCTGAAATTGCCAAAGCAATAGTAAGAAAGATAAATGCTTGAGTTAGCATTTTGACTAGTGAAGTAATTTCAGTAGGTAAATAAGGAACGGTAGCAATTCCATACATGATCACTAAAGCTGGTGCAATATTGGCAATCCTGCTAATAACACTATGTCCTTCAAATATATCTTGATTGACAAAATGCATTTGTGAAATTAGCTTCTTTAAACCACGAACAATAATATGTTTGGCAATGTAGTTTATAATCAGTGCTAAAGCGATTACAATTGATAGGGACGTTAGTAAATCTATCCATTGATACCGATCTATCCAAGTTTGAAGTTGCTCTAAAAGCGTTATATTTTGCAAACCATCTCCTCTTATAGATTTCAAGTTGTTTACTTCATGTTAATTATTAAAATAGCAAAATAGTTTGTTGCATATACTGATATTAAAAAAATCTTACTAAATTTATTCATAATCTAACGATGTTAGAAATAAAAATACTGCTAAATGATAGCGCTGTAAGATTTAGCAAAAATAAGCTTTAAGTAGGATTAATCGAGTTGATTGTTTAGTCATATGATTGATTTTCTGTTAATGCAAAATAGAAAAACGGACATGATTTTTCCGATAGATACAATGGTTTATTTTAGTTTAATTAAATAAAAAAGTCGAGTTGTCTCAAAAATTACCGGGAAAACACTTGATTGAATCAATAAATTAATTAAAAAATATTAACAATATTGTATTGGTTGTGATCTTTATCGATTTAAAATGCTTAAAAATTTCATGCTAGAAACTCTGATTCAGATATTCTACGGCTGACGTATTTGCTCATATGACTAAAACTCACGGATAGCTGCTTTAATTTACAATAATAACTTTTAGGAGAGGAGGGATAATTTGTTAACCTAACAGCAGATTACAAAATAAATAGCCATAAAAATATTTGTTTGATTTTAGGATAGAGAATAACTGCTCATCATGCATCTATAAATGATTATTTTGAAGCAAGATCATTATCTTATGATTCATATTAAAATAGCCTAAGCAATTAAAACAAAGCGCATTTGCTTATTACCCTTAATAAATAGCCTAAGTAAATTTTTAAAATTCAATAAGAAAAAAGAAGAAGACTGCCTTTAATTGAAATTCATACACATAAGTAAAAGTTGTTATCAAAAACGAAAGAGGGGCTTGTTTTGAGGGCATAAACGTACATAAAGAAGTATAAACCCCAGCTAAATATCCTTTAATACTTTTCGCTTTACCGTTAACCACATGATATTTTTCTTTTATTATACGGCTTTAAGTGATATTCATCTGCTAATGCTACCCAATATTCTCTCAGTAAGAAAAAAGTACGTGTCTAATAATGGTTCTGGTAAGCTTTCATCAGCATCAGTAGTAATGTTGCTTTAGTAAAAATAAAATGCTTTATTTAATTTTCGAAAAAGATCCCAGTTAGAGGAAAATAAAGCTAATTTTTTATTCTATATAATAATTCAATATATATCAATAATTTAAGTGCTTATTAGAATATTAATGGAATCATATATCCTTAACATTTTTTATATTAATAGTATTAAAATTTAACATTAAAAATAGCCTAAGCAAATTTTAATGTTAAAATAATAAAATCAAATTAATGGAAAATATCAAAATGCAACTAAATTATGAATACCAGAAAAATGAAAAAAGTAGTGAAAATATTATTCTTATTCATGGCTTATTTGGGAGTTTAAGTAATCTAGGAATGCTTGCAAGAGAGTTTTCCAAAAAATACAATGTAATTCAAGTTGATGTCCGTAATCATGGTAAATCTAACCATTCACCAGAAATGAATTATAGATTAATGGCTGAAGATATTATTGAAACTTTACGAAGCCTAAATATTGAACAAAGTATTGTTATAGGGCACTCAATGGGAGGAAAAATTGCAATGACATTAGCTGCACTTATTCCTAAAAAAATTAAAAAATTAATCGTATTAGATATTGCACCATATGCATATAAAGAAAATCATCATAATCAAATATTTAAAGCACTTTTTTCTGTAAAAAATGCACAAGTAAAATCACGTCAAGAAGCAATCGAAATAATGAAAAATGATATTAATGAAGATATGGTCATCCAGTTTTTACTTAAATCTTTTTCTCGTGACCATTGGTTATTTAACGTAGATGCATTATATGAAAACTATTCTAATATTTTGTCTTGGGATGCGATGCATACTAATGTTGAAACCTTATTCATTCGTGGTGGAAATTCGCCATATATTCAAAAACAGGAATATATTACTGCAATTCAACAGCAATTTAATAATTCAACTTTAAAAACAGTTCATAATGCTGGTCATTGGTTACATGCAGAACAAACAACTGAAGTAATTGCATTAATTAAAGACTTCATTGAAGAATAATAAATTAAATATCATAAAGTGTCCGTAACGTAAAATTACGGCGGACACATCGGATCGTTTTCAATAATACAGCATTTCGTATAATGTATATTATGTTAAATCCGATACATGCTGAAAAATTAGTCTATGAGCCTCCTATTCATCTAGTCCACTTCCTACAAACTTATCCAGTAAAATTTCATAAACTCAGAGTAAAAATTACCACTCATCTGTTAAAAACTGATTTAGAAAATCAGGGATTCTCTTTTAGACCCTCACCGAGTGACCCTCATACTTCTTCTGTAATAAGAACGCTAAATGAGGAGTTTGACCGGTCAATCGAACCTTATCTCATCTCACAGAATAATATTCAACGCACTGAATTCACTAGCACAGTCGATGCTATTAATAGTAGTCCTATAACATTAATTAAGGCAGATGCAGGTGTAGGTAAAAGTGCCTTTTTATTAGACTTAAAGAAGCATTTTATTCGATCAGGAGTCATTGTTCTTCCTATTCGACTAGATAGAAGAGTTCCAGAAAAAAATATCAACCAATTTGGAGAAGATTTAGGTTTTTCCTGCTCTCTAATTTACTGCCTAGAGAAATATAGTCAGGGGCAAGAAGTTGTCGTTATTTTGGATCAATTAGACGCTTTACGTTGGACTGCCCTACATTCATCAAATGCATTGGATATATGCATGAAAATGGTTAAGGAAATTCTTTTATTACGCCACCATACTAATGCCAATATAAAAATTATTATGGCAACAAGAAATTTTGAACTCGAGGATGATGTACGTCTAAAAGGTTGGATCAGTGGGCTTGAAGATGATGTTAAACAAATAGAATTAAAACTTTTTGAGTCAGATCAAATTAGGCCATATATTAGCCAATTTGAAGATTATGATAAGTTAAGTGATGAGCAAAAAAATATTTTAAAAATACCTTTATGGTTAGGCATTTACATAAACTTAGCGAATGATTTAGGTGAAGCCCCTAAATTTACAACCAAATTGGATTTAATCAAATTTTTCATTGATGATAGATTTACGCAACTCACTGATAATCATGGCATTTCCACAGCAGATAGTGAAAATTTCTTCAGTGAGATTATAGATTTGATTAATCACTCTAACAAATTAAGTATTTCATCAACTCAATTATCAAATGGTTCATCAAAAATTAAGAGAGCGATGATTTCTGTTGGATTGCTTTCCGAGCAAAATAGAGAAATTAGCTTTAGGCACCAAGCGATTTATGATTATGCGATAGGTAGAAAGCTATACCTACTTGGTCGTACTTCTACTGAAAATTTCATAAATGAACTAGGCTCAAGAAATCAGCAAACATTATTGAAAAGAGAACATCTCAGATATGCCTTAGCAATGTTATATGAAGAAAATGAAAACATTTTCTGCAATTGCATTGATGCAGTTCTTTACCACCCTGAAATTCGATTTCATTTGAAGTCATTAGTATTTAGTGTATTACGCCATATAGAAAACTTAAAAGCTCCTCTCAAAAAGCTGATTAATAAAATTATGGATGATGCTGAATTCGCCCCTAATTTTATAAGATTAAGTTGCAGTGGTACTCCTGCTCTCGTTCAATATCTATCGGAAAGTCATTATCTAAGTGATTGGTTAGATGAGGATGGTGATACGCAATCTAAAGCTCTAGAACTTTTAAGCTCAGTTTCTGATAAAACCCCAAACTTGTTAATCAATGAATTATCTAAGTTCGTGAATAAATCATCTGAGTGGAATCAAAAGATATACAACTGTTTATGCTGTAATATGAAGAATGATTCGGATGAACTCTTTGATTTTCGTATACAACTTATAAAAGCTGGCACTAATAGTCATTATATTTTTTGGTATGATTTAACTAGACAGCATCCATTAAGAGCTTTGTATCTATTAGAGCTTATATGTAATGAAGAACTACACTTAAGGTTAACCTCTCGAGAAAAATGGTCTGATTACGATACCGAATGTGTAGAAAAACTTGCAGAAAGCCATCCACAAGAACTACTCACACTTTTCATACCTATCTTGAATACTTTTCTTGATTCCAACAAACAGGATGAATATTTTGATGGCTATAAATGGTCACATGAATATGGAACTAGAACAAATTTAGAAGAATTTATTTACAAGTGTTTGTTTCAGATAATAATTAAAGCTTCCAAAAACGTTACTTTAGAACCAACTCAATTACTTCAATTGCTCAGTTCATATAAAGACAATACTAATCTAATTTTTAATCGTATATATGCAAATGTACTTCTAAATCTAGACGTTCAATATGCTGATGAAGTGATAGAGTGGTTATTAGACAACCCAAATCAAAAATTTAAACTTGGGAATGATAATGAAGAACCAATCTGGAAGTTGGCTGGGAAAATAATTGAAAAATTCTCTCCACATTGTAGTCAAACGAACTTTGAACAACTTGAAAGAATGATATATTACTTCTCTCCTGACTATGAGTTATATCAAATCAAATGGCGTTTAGAAGCTACTCGTAAGAATTACTACAATCCTTATTGGGGGAAGACCCAATACCACTTACTACCTAGATTAGATCCATTAAAAATTTCCAATAGAACCAAGCAGTTAATAGCTGTTGTTAATCGCAAATATGAGAAATATGCAGAAGATGATTTTTGTCATCGATTTGATAGCATAGCAAGGATTGTAACCTCCCCACTAAAAAATACATTCAAACTTTCACATAAGGCTTGGAAAAAGCTTATTACTAGTGATCCTAGTAAATTTAATGAAAATAGAATCCGAAAAGACGGTAGCGAAGCAAGTATTCATCAATTTTCTAATGCGTTCGAAAGAGCAGTAATTAGTTCTCCTCAAAATTTTGCGGAGTTTGCTTTAACATTACCCGTAGATATTCCTCAAGATTACATTAATGCCTTGTATAATGGGCTTAGAGAAAACGATCTTAGTCGAGTTCCAGATGAGTTAAAAGAAACATGGGAACCTTGCCCTATTGAGTTGATCGAAAAAATAATAGATCATTTCTCATCAACTAAATATTCTAGAGCACTCAAAAGCTTACTCTCTGCCAAGGTCACAGGATTATCCCCTCAATATATAACATTATTAGAAGATATCGCGAAATCAGCAGATGACCCTTTACCTAATAAATTAAATATTCATACAGTAGGTCATCCTGATCGGTTGGATGAAATTTCAAGCCATGATCTAAGAAGTAACACAATTAACTGTACCCGAGGATCAGCATATACAGGTTTAGCTAGAAAATTTTGGGATGATGAAGAATATGCTCTTTCACATAAATATCTTATTGAGAATGCATTGAACGATGAACATGCTGCGGTGAGAATGGCAACGGCTGATCTCTTATTACCTATGTATAACTATGACAAAGATTATGCTTTTGAAAAGTTTATAGAATTATGTCTAAAAGACATTAGAAATACTCTAAGTCATGGCTATCATTATTATTTTAATAATGCTTTTACAGGTCAATATAGAGAACAATTTATATCTCTTGTCAAAACTATGCTCGAATCTAAGTATGAAGATGTGAAAAAAGAGGGTCATAAACAAGTCATTGCTCGATGGCTATTCAATGATTTATTTGAGACAGAACTTCAACTAGGACTTGAATCCAAAAATGTAGAAAGCCTTTTGGGATATGCTTCTGTCATAAATCAACTATTGGGAGATGATACTAAAGGTTTTGACCATTCAAAGTTAAAAGCTATCTTTGAAATATTAGTCAATTTAGAAAATGAAGATATTCTGAAAAAAATGAGAAGATTTTTCGGTCAAAAATTTTGGTCAAAAAAATATGCCAGGGAATTTTTTGAAATTTATGTCCATTCAAAAGCATTAAATCATAATGTTTATATTGTCTTACACTCTATAGAAGAAAGCCCGACAATGGCTCAATTTAGTGATCTCATTATGATTATGATCCAAAATATTCTTAAGTTAAAAACTCAAGAATTAATGAATAATTTAGATACAGATGCTATAACGAGAGTCATTCAGCAACTGTATGATCAAGCAGAAAATGATGAAAATGAAGAAATACTAAGTTACTGTCTCGATATGTGGGATGAGCTTTTGGCTAGTAATCATTCATTCATACGAATTATGACAGATAAAATAGAAACAGGATTACTTACATAGTTATCAGACAATATAAATATTTGAAATGATTTTTGAATACAAAAAAGAGCCATTATCAAATAACTGTAGGCTCTTTTTGTATATTTAATTTATTGGCTTTTAAAAATAAACTATACTAGGGATTTTAAATTTTACTTTAGGGGGTAGTATCAATATACACTTCTTAAGCAGAATTCGGGTTATTTATAAAATGGTATTAACTCGCAAAAAAAATTGATTAAAAACTTCTTTTTTTAAAAAACTGGATAGAATTAATGAGTCCCAGGAGTTAGGGGTTTGAAATTTTTCATTTTCACGTTTTAATTGATTATGAATAATTTTTCTTAATTGTTGTTTCGACAAGCTAGTTACTACGGAGTCTAAGGCAAAGATACAAGTTTGAGGTGTATCATATAAAGATTGAAGACGTGTTCTCATTTCATTTTCAAAACCATCAACACATTTAAGAATGTGATTTACAAGGTGAGATTCTATTAAATTATAGTATGGGTGATAAGGTTTTATATTTATTTTAATACCCCTATAATTTACACTTTCATTTATTATTAAAAAATCAATAAAATACAAGCGATTTTCAAGAAAATCGAAAAATTGCGGATGATAAATCATACTAATATTTTTATTTTTTGAAAAATTACATTTACATGCAGGAATGAGATTTTTAGAAAATATACTAAATTCTGGATAAATCTCTTTAGGTAAAAAATGGTCTAAAGTCCCTGCTGCAGGACTGCCACACAAACTACAAACTTTGAAGCTAGTTGTTTCTCTATATTGCTTGATATACTTTAAAGAGGATAATTTTGAAGAATAGAGACTTTCAAAAATTTGAGCTCTTTGTTTATGAAGATATGGTATTTTACGTAAGTTGCTTAATTTTTGTTTTTCTGCAAAAGAAGTATACATTCTATATCTATGTTTCAAAAAGAAGTCTTCTCTATCCTTTAAATTAACTACTAATTTTGATTTGGATAAATAAAGATCATTGAGAATAGAAATATCATCAATTCCTAAATTAACTTTTTTCATTTTGCAGCTTCATATATATACGATCAATGGTTTCTGATGATAAAAATTTACCATATTTATCAATAAGTTCTATGAAAGATTTTTGTTTATACCTTTCAATTTCCACAATTTTTTCAATAACAGACTCTTCGTGTTCTAATGGTGATTCAAAGCCGAATATAAAATATGATAATGAATTAAGATTTGCACCAAAAGTATTAAAAGAGGGTTTCTCTAATTCAATTTTTTCGTCATTTTTTCTAAAAACAACAATATTCTCTTGAAGAGAATTTTTCACCAAGTATATAGAATGAGTAGCTGTAATAGCTATGCAGTATAATCGATTGGTAAAATAGCAAACTATTTCTGAAAAAATGGAAATAAAATTTGGGTGTAGAAAGCTTTCTGGCTCATCAAATAAAAATAATATATTATTTTTATACTGACTAGTGATATGAAGTAAATTAAAAATAAGATTTATGAAAAAATTTTCTCCAGAACTAAGATCATAAAAGTTTGAACCATTTTTTATTTTAAATCTATTATAACTTGCAATTTCTTGAATTTTTTCAAGAGTATTTTGCTCACCACTATTAAATTCAACTAAATCTTTTAACGATAAATAGGAACTTTTGTCTTTATAAAGAACAATTTTTTTCATGAAATTAATGTTATTTGTAAGATCAATTAAAATATCAAAATCATAGTCTTCAAATCTATTTTGATCAAATCTAAATCTAATAATTGAATGAAGGATTTCTATATTTTTTTTAGATTTAGTTAAATTCACATGATTTACATTTTTTATATTTTTTGAGAAAGAATTTGATTTATCAGATTGAGAAAAACAAGCAACACAATTAAATACTTTTTTATCTTTATACTTTAATGCAAATTTTCTTAAAGTTTGACTTTTTCCAGATCCATTCCTTCCAATCATAATAAAATGTTTAAAAGGTAGAAAATTCAAATCATTATTTTTTTCATAATTTACATAAAAAAAGACTTCTTTATTTATTAAAGGGTTTAGAGATGAAATCTCCCCTACATCTAGAGTAAGCGTAGATCCTAATCCAGTATAACCATACAAATAAGCTAAAAATGACTCATTAGATCTGATGAAGCTCTTATTAAAAATATCACTTTGCAATAAAAAATTGAAATTTTTATCTCTATTTTTCTTCATTCTAAGAAAAGAGATATCATTTAATTTTTTTAGAATACTATCAAATTTATTAGGAAAATAATTTTTTAATTTTTCATATTCCTCAACTGATTCTAATAAAATATATTGTTTGATGTTTTCACTCTCTAACTCCTTTTGGGTCATTGATTTTAATGTAACAAAATTATTATTAAAATATACAGTATGATATGCTTGCAATATAATTTTTTTATTTGAAACTAATAGTTCAAGCTTTACTTTTGATTGGATTCCAAAATCATTCCAAGTTGTATTCATTACTTTAACTATACAAGAGTCTTCTGCATAGCTATTTGGCTTATCATAAAAAAATATTTTCATATGCTTTTAATAGAATCTTTTAACTAACCTAGGCTTGACATAAAATAAATAGAAAATTCTTTCAATATATAACGTATTGGTTATCAGGACAATTTTCTAAAGAAAAACTTCTGTGATAATAATACAGAATTACTTTATGTATTTGGGAATTTTTTTGAAAAATTATACCTTTATGATAAATTTTCTAAGCCATACTCATTCGAAGTAAGTAATAGACTTAAATCCCTCTGGTTACACCTAATTTTTACCTATTCCATAAATAACCGAAGTTAAAAATAGATATCAAATCAGTGAGAATGAGATCAAACTTATTCGATACCTCCCTTTCATATAGTCTTATGATGAAGTCTTTATTATGATTCTCTCTGCGTATGATCACAGGATGTAGGAAAAAGCATTGAGATAGCTTCATTTTGAAGCTATCTTGTGTCTAATATTCTGAGAGTAGTTCTCTTGCTGGATAACATCAGTTATTTAAGTAAATTTATGATCTCAGAGACTGAACTTTTTCTGGGGTTAAACAACCACTCCCTATCAAAGTAATTACCTTTAGAGATAAGTTGGTCTAAAACTGCCAATCCTCATAGGTTCATGAAGTAAGTTTTACAAATTATCCTACACACCCTAATAACTTATTAAATTTTATATAAATATTTTGAGTTTTTTTCATGAACTAGACTTCCAGTAAACATAAGTTAATTAGAATATCAAAATTCACGTTGATGAGTATTCCAAGTAACATAATATAAGTTATGCAGAAATCAGATCGCTGTTTAAGTCGAGCCTACGCAAGTCTGCGTGGCTATGACCTCAATATCTGGATACATGATGCATATTTGGTCAATCGTTTCCCGCATATTATAAATTTGGGTTTGAGAAGCTTGCTGAGTTGGATGTACCGTATTTTTCAGTACATTAGCTATTTTATGTTCAAAGGTTGGAATGACTGAATTTTCTTTAGGTTGCTTCTGTATAGCAGCCATAGTTACCTTATTTAAAAGTTACCAATTCACGCTTTGGATTAAATCATTTTAAAAGTAACTTTATAACCATTAATTAAGTTTAATATATAACTAAGTTACTTTTTAAAATGGATTCAAAGTTATGGCAAAGGTTTATAAAATTCGAGATGACGAAGTTGACAGCATCAAAGAATCCTTGATGAAATTCGTCATTGAGAAAAAAGTTTTGATGAAAGAATCAGATGTAATTCATGCTCTGATTAAATATCACCTTAAGAATTTAAAGGCTGATGAGGTTATGAAGTATCGAGAAGAAGTCCTCGATGAATAGCCACCGATTTTGTAGACACCTTTTAGTTAGATAAAATGGCTAATTAACGAGGTGCTTATGAGCAGTAAACGATATCCTGAAGAATTCAAAATTGAAGCAGTAAAACAGGTCACTGAGAAAGGTCATAGTGTGGCCGAGGTTGCTACGCGTTTAGGAACCACCACCCATAGTTTGTATGCTTGGATTAAACGTTATGATCCACAGCAGCCCAAGACGATAGAGTCTAATGATCCAAGTGCAGAATTAGCAAAGTTAAAAAAAGAGCTGCAACGGGTTACTGAAGAAAGGGACATATTAAAAAAGGCCGCGGTGTACTTCGCAAGCCAGTCCAAATGAGGTACGCCTTTATTCAGGACAATCAGCACATATGGCCTGTTCGTCGTTTATGTTCAACATTAGATGTTCACCACAGTGGTTATTACGCATGGTTAAAGCAACCCACTAGTGAAACTGCAAGGAAACGGCAACAGCTTTCAGAACTGATTAAACAATTCTGGCTGGAATCTGGCGGAGTCTATGGCTATCGCAAGATTCACTATGATTTGAAAGATGTTGGCGAAAGTTGCGGGATCAATCGAGTACATCGACTGATGAAAGCAGATGGTCTTAAATCACAGCGTGGTTATCGTAAACCTAGAGCTCACGCTGGTACTCCAGCGGTCATTGCCGCAAACAGCTTAAATCGACAGTTTAATCCAACTCAGCCGAACCAATTATGGGTGACGGACATTACCTATATCCGTACACATGAAGGGTGGTTGTATCTTGCAGTTGTGATTGATCTATTTTCACGTCTTGTTGTTGGTTGGTCTATGAAATCCAGAATCACGACAGATTTGGTTTTAGATGCGTTATTGATGGCTTTGTGGCGAAGAAATCCAAAGAACAAAGTCCTAATTCATTCTGATCAAGGTAGCCAATATACCAGCCATGAATGGCAGACATTTCTCAAGCATCATAATCTTGAAAGTAGTATGAGTCGTAGAGGTAATTGCCATGACAATGCTGTTGCAGAAAGCTTCTTCCAGCTATTAAAGCGGGAACGAATTAAAAAGAAAATCTATGTAACTAGAACTGAAGCAAGATCCGATATCTTTGAATATATAGAGATGTTCTATAATTCAAAACGCAGACATGGTTCCAATGGTCAACGTTCTCCATTAGATTATGAAAAGGCCCATCAAAAGATGGTTATGTGTGTCTAGAATTTTGGTGGCTATTCAAGGTTTTCAGGTAATCCTAGTTTTACTGCAATCTTTATTTTTTTATCAAATCCAATAAAACCGAAATCAAAAAAATCTTTATTATTTGTGATTTTATTACACCAAATATTTAAAAATTCTTCTAAACAAAAGTGAACCCTTAAAACTGCACCAATTAAATCCTGAGTATTCGTAAGTGCAGTAATGACTTCATCATCAAAAGCCCCTAATACATCACCACCAACACGTACCAACTGTTGATCCTTCATTTTCATTTCTTGATCAGGTGAAGCAACCCCAATCCCATTAATTTTCATATCAAAAAATTCACTGATTAAGTCATTCTGAAGTTGCATAACTTCATTTTATGTTAAATAGAATATCCAAGACTGTAGCCTACACAACACTGTTTGAAGCTACAGCTCAGTAACGTGATGATTTAGATTATACATCACGTTACTGAGTATCCTAATGAACATAATATAAGTTATGCAGAAATCAGATCGCTACTCGACTTGCGTATCAGTCAAGCCTACGCAAGTCTGCGTGGCTATGATTATGATCTAAAATTAAATTTTACATTTGGTAAAGGCTGCTTTTCAGTGTGCCCTAATGTATATAAAAAATAAGCTTTTTGTGAATCTCCATCATCGTAAGATCCAGAAGAAATAGCTAAAAGCTGCTAACCATTATCTAAGCGATAATTAACTGAGGTAATATTGTCTTCTTCAATAATTTCTTTGATTCTTGATAAATCGACTTGAGACATTAATGATTATCCTTATATATATTCAAGTAATTGATAATAAATAATGAGTTTTCTTTAGATAGACATGATCTAAAAAATTTAGATCTCTCATCCTAAAAACATTCACCAATTAAATATGGAACACTGTTCCATATTATTTAATATCATGTTATTATTTTTAAAATACACATGTTTAATTTATTTAAAATAAATTGAACATCGATTAAAAAAGGGATTTAAGTATTTCAAAACGACTTAAATCGCTTTGCATTGTGGTCAATTATGCTGTCAATTCAAACAAAGATTGCTATAGAAAAACTTTTCTATAGCACTGTCATTGCTGAAATTACCAGAGATGATTTATATGAACAATTGGCCACTCATCCATACTCTCCTTCTGAAGAAGATACATTTCAAGAGCTTGGATTATTTAAAATAATTCAAATGGATCATTATTTATAATACGCAAGGAATCGCTTAAATGAAGAACAAAAAAATCGCTATTATTGGTGCAGGTGCCATGGGTAAAAAGCATGCTCAAACAATTCTCAAACATCCAGATACTGAACTTGTGGCAATTTGTGATCCATTTTCAGATGTCATGGCGCAAGAATACCATGTTCCAAACTATAAAAATTTACAAGATCTGCTCAATCAAATGACTTTAGATGGTGTAGTCATTGCAAATCCAAACCATTTCCATGTCAGTACAGCAATTCAATGTATGCAACATGGTGTGATATGCTTACTCGAAAAGCCACTAGCATTAAATACGACCGAAGCATTAATGTTACTTCAATGTACCAATTCTTGTTGGACATCATCGTCGCCACAATAAAATTATTCAGCAAGCAAAAGCGATTATCGATAAGGAAACATTGGGAGAAATTAACACATTCAATGTATTATGGAGTGTATATAAACCTGATAGCTACTTTGATATTGAATGGCATCGCAGTGCTGGGGCTGGTGTTCTGGCGATTAATTTGGTGCATGATTTCGATTTAATGCGTTATTTAAATGGAGAAATTGAATCTGTTCAAGCAATGACATCCCATAAAAATAGGCATCTTGAGGTTGAAGACAGTATTTCAATTTTAGTCCGTTTTCAAAATGGTGCATTAGGTACGTTATTGGCTTCAGATGCTGCAGTTTCACCTTGGGGCTGGGATCAAAATACTGAAGAAAATAAAATGAGCTTTGCAGCCTCTCCTAATGAGGATTGCTACTTTATTAGCGGTTCTGAAGGCGCATTGAGTATACCTAATTTAGAATATTGGAACTATCCAAAGGATCAAATCAAAAGTTGGTCAACACCTTTAATTAAAAATAAAATTGAACCAAACAAAGATCAAGATGTTTATATTTGTCAGCTCACGCATTTTATCGATGTAATAAATGGTATAGCAGAGCCACTCTCCTCACCTCAGGATGCTATTCGTAATATTCAACTTTTAGAATGCATTCAACTTGCAGCAAAAGAACGGCGAACCGTCTATATTGAAGAGCTTCAGTGCCTGGATCAATCTGCTTAGACTGTTCTTCTTTGCGGTGAAGTAAAAATTTTAGAGATCCTGTTTTCTAAACAGGATTTAAATTAATTTTACGCAATTAAAAGATTTTCTATCATAGTCTTTTTACTTCGACTTAAATTGATTTCGGCTTAGATCAGTTATCGAAATCAACGGCGCGACCATTTATTCTATTACATATTTTTCATATGATTTGATATATTAAATTAAAAATCATAATGACTTTGGCTATCCTTAAATTATTGCTGTAAATAGTGGCTCACTTGTGAAAGCCGTTCAATGTCTGCTATGTCGAGTTGTAACGTCATGGCTTTAACCAAAGATGAAAGTTGCTGAATTGAGGTTGCAGATGCAATAGGTGCAGTAATGCTTGGTTGTGCTATGGTCCATGCTAATGCAATTTCGGAAAGTTCAGCTTGATATTTATCCTTTAATTCATCCATACTTCTTAGAATATTCAAACCTTGTTCACTAAAATAATGTTCTAACTGACGCTTTCTCGCTGAGCCTTCAAGTTGTGAAATATCACGATATTTCCCACTAAGAAATCCAGCCGCTAAACTAAAATAAGTAATGACTTTAAGCTGATTTTTTTCACAAATTGGCCGATATTCTATTTCATATTCCTGACGTTTAATTAAACTATAATTGGGTTGAAATATTTCATATTTTGGTAAATTTTGTGTTTGACTTACAGCTAAAGCATGTTCA
The DNA here is from genome assembly GCF_032823475.1 of Acinetobacter sp. SAAs474. Lineage (NCBI taxonomy): Bacteria > Pseudomonadati > Pseudomonadota > Gammaproteobacteria > Moraxellales > Moraxellaceae > Acinetobacter > Acinetobacter sp. SAAs474. The sequence goes on along the minus strand of NZ_CP127915.1, from coordinate 2,411,390 downwards.
AGTTGTTGAGGCGAATAGTTAGAAGCCCCTATTTTTAATATTTTGCCTTCTTGAATTAAATCCGCATAGGCCATCAATGTTTCTTCTATTGGGGTTGCTGGATCTGGATAGTGACTGAGATAAACATCAAGATAGTCTATATTTAAACGCTTAAGTGATGCTTCAATCGCTTGTTTGATATATTTTTTTGACAGTCCTTTTTCTGTTTCACTTAAAGGTGCGCCAACTTTACTAATGATCGTTATTTTCTCACGATTTGATGGCCTGCGTTTTAACCACTCGCCAATCACTGTTTCAGATTCACCGCCACGATGTCCTGTGACCCAATTTGAATACATATCTGCCGTATCAATACTAGAAATACCATGTGCCAAAGCATAATCTAATAAAGACATCGATTTTTCCAAATCAACTGTCCAACCAAAAACATTAGCACCAAAAATAACTTTTGAAAAATCGACTTTGCTATTCATTCTATACTTCTCAATCTGTTTCGTTATAGCTTATAAAATTGATTTTGAATAAAAAACCGGCCTAAAAGATTAATTAAAATCAATATCACTTAACTGATTATAATGTGCTTAAAGCGCCGGATTTTAATATAAAACTTATTTCAGTGGGGAAATTGCAGTCGGTAATGCAATTATTGATTGCATTTCATAGGTAAGCCATTGCGGTCCACCTTTAGGTGGCCAAATACCATCTGCAACTGATTGAGCACGAATTTCTGAACGTGCATTTAATGATTCATATGGCCAAATACTGACAATACGTGGTGTACCATCTAAAGCATACATTGCAACGGTTAATTTTGAGTATTTGGTCCGTTCTGGAACTGCATTATTCCATGCATTTAGTACATGTGGTAAACCACCATGTTTTAATTCATAGGTACGAATTTCATAAACAGGACCAAACTCACCCAATTCAACTTCTGGTAAGAAATCAAAGCCTGCAAAATTTTCTACAGAATATTTAATAATGTTTTCAGCATTAGCAAAAATATTTTCTTGTGCTGCTAAACGCGCTCTTTCAATATCAATATTTTGTTGTGAATCAAAACTACTTAAAACGATGACTTGATTCAATTGACCAATATCAGAGAACCAGACACCGAGCAATTTAGCTGTAACATCTGTATTTGCATAATATTCTTGAATGCCATTAGCGACTGTAGCAGCAGTACCCATTTTAATCGTGATATTCATTAATTGATAAAATTTCATGCGCAAACATGCTCCTGTGTAAAGTTTAGTGCTGAATGTGATTGTAAGTTTGGTTGTGAATTGGTTTTGGGGTGAAGCTTACCTGAAGCAAATTGTGCAATTCGCCATGCAAAAACCATTGCTGGTCCTAAGGTTGTTCCAGGTCCTGGATATGTGCCTTTAAAAATCGAAGTTAAGTCATTACCACAAGCAAATAATCCTATGATTGGCTGATGCTGTTCATTTAATACACGTCCGAACTCATCGCCAGCTAGACCGCCACTACTCGCACAGTCCATTGGCGTAATTGCGAGTGCGTAATAAGGGCCTTGAGTTAATTGACCTAAACATGGATTCGGCTTTATCTCTGGATCACCATTAAAACGGTTCATTACCCCTGAACCTTTACCAAAATCAATATCAATGCCTTTTTCTGCAAATGAGTTATAACGTTGAACAGTTTGGGTTAATTGTTTTGCATCTATTCCAACCTCTTGAGCTAAATCCTCTAGGCTATCGGCACTATGTAAATATTTTTCACGTAAATAATAATTAAGTTTTTTAGCACCTGGCAAAACGAAACCCAATCCATATTTTTGTATTGCAGTTGCGTCGCAAATCAGATAAGACACAATTTTTTGTTGGGTTTTATTCGACTTAATTTGTGCCATACAAAAATCATGATATGAATCTGATTCATTGACAAAACGATGTCCATCAGCATTCACCGCGATAACACCAGGTTTCGCACGATCTAAAATAATATGTGGCCAAATCGCTTTATAGCCATTTTTATGTGTATGAATAGAGCATGGAAAATATAATACGCTGCTATCTACAGATGGATCGATTTGTGCACCAATTTTATTGGCAAGAATTAAACCATCACCTGTATTTGAGCGAGGTGAAAGTGAATCATCAATAATCCCTTTTGGAAATAAACGGTTACGTAATTCACTATTCCAGCCTACACCACCAGTTGCTAATACCACACCTTTACGAGTTTTAACTGTAATAACTTTTTGCTTATGTAAAATTTTTGCGCCAACAACTTGATTATTTTCATAGATGAGTTCTTGTAATGGAGAATCTAACCAAACAGCAACTTGCTGTTGTTTCAAGTTATAAAACAAGCTGCCTGCTAAAGCATTGCCCATTACTAAACGTGTACCACGTGGATAATTTAGGCGTGATAATAAGTAAGGTACTACAACTTTAAACGTCGTTATTAAATTTTTTCCTGATGAAAATGGGTTAAGCAACGCATTTAATTCATTACGATTAACCATCATGCCACCTAAACCCATAAATTCTGGACGTGGTGGTTTTAAATATTTAAAATCAGATCCAAGTAAACGACCATCAAATTCTGCTGGTGCAAGTGCACGACCACCAAAAGCCTCACCAGGCTGATTTTTAATATAATCTGGATGTGCTAAACAAGCGTTAAGTTTTACTGTGGTATGTTGAGCTAAATCTCTAATCATTTTCGGACTTGAATCTAAAAAAGCATCTCGAAGATATTCACCACCTCGATCAGCCACAACTGACTTTAGAAAATTTCGAGCTTGTTCAATATCATCGGCAACCCCCGCTTGTTCACTAAGATGTGAACCTGGGGCCCAAATCGTGCCACCTGATGTTGCCGTTGTTCCGCCAACTTGATGATCTTTTTCACAAAGCAAAACATCTAGCCCATTTAATTTTGCAAATAGCGCTGCTGACATACCTGCAGCACCCGCACCAATCACCAGTAAATCTACGGTTTTTTCCATGATTATGTTCCATCCATATTTTTTGTACAGGCATTTAAAGCTGTATCTGCCAAGTGCTGTCCGGCAAGATAGCCAAACGTCATGGCTGGTCCTAAAGTAATGCCACCACTTGGATATTGCCCCCCCATAATGCTGTTCATATCATTACCAACAGCATATAAACCTGGAATTGGTAATTGAGTGTTTTTATCAAGTACACGTGACGCTGTATCGGTGTGAAGACCAGCAAAAGTACCTAAACTACCAGGAACAATTTCAACCGCATAAAATGGCGCATGTACAATTGGTGCTATACATGGATTAGGCTGATGATCAGCATCACCTTGTGCTTTTTGATACGGAGTTGTACCCCGATGAAATTCAGGATCTATTCCATTTTTCGCATGAATATTATAAGTCGTGACTGTATTTTTCAGTGCTTCTGCTTGAATGCCACATTGTGCTGCCAATGCTTCAAGATTGTTTGCAGATTTTAGATAGCCATTTTCCAACCAAGGTTGCATTGAAATCGGAAATGGTTTTACAGCACCTAAGCCATAGCGACGAATAAATTTATGGTCACAAATGAGCCAGCAGCGTGATAATTCACCTTTAACTGTATTTTTTAACATATCTTTAATAAAGGCTGGATACGAATCACCTTCATTGGTAAAACGTTGCCCATTTTTAAGTACCGCAATTAAACCTGGTTTACCACGTTCAACTAAATGTGGAAACCGCCCAAGTGTGCCATCCAAACGAGGAATTAACGACACAGGGGCCCAAGCTCCAGCCCATGGAAGATTCTCTGATACACTAGCACCTACAGATTCAGCAAGTTTTAAACCATCACCTGTATTCGTTTCAGGTGCTGCTGAGTAGTGTGGAGTGCCTAAAGAAACGTGTTCAAAAAGTTGTTGTTTACGTTTTTCATCATGTGGAAAACCACCTGTTGCAAGAACAACACCTTGTTTGGCACGAATTTTAACCAGCCCTTCAGGGGTTTTAAAAATTGCACCTACAACGCGATCTTGTTCATATAACAACTGTATAGCGGCATGATTCGAATATAGTTTAACATTTAGATTTAAAGCTGATTTTAATAAGCGTGCGACAAGCGCATTGCCATTGACAATTTGTGTAGAACGGTTCCTCAATAGTAAATCAGTAACATGGCGTAAAACACGTTTAGTCGCATAGATAAATGAAGAAAATGTATTAAAGGTATTAATGAAATGCTTCATATCTGCACCAGAAGCAATTCCCATCCCCCAAACCATCGTTTCAGGAATTGCTGGCTTGAGTAAATGCAAATTAGAACCTAGTTCTCGGCCATCAAAAGGTGCTGCTACAATTGAACGCCAACCCACACGTGATCCTTCAATATGAAAAAAATCAGGTACAGCGGCACCAATGTTAAATTTAACATCTGTAGATTTTTCAAAAAAATCTACCATTTCAGGTGCTTTGGTTAAATAGGTATGAATTTTTTGCTCATCATACTGATCACCTAAAACATTTTTTAGATATTGTTTTGGCGTTTCAATCGGTTCAGCCTGTCCCGCATGTTGGGCATGTGGCGTATTAGGAATCCATAGCCATCCACCAGAAACTGCTGTTGTTCCACCAAAGACGGTTGCTTTTTCGGCAACAATCACATCCAAACCTTGATCTGCCGCAGTCACAGCGGTAGATAATCCACCCGCACCAGAACCAATGACCAAAACATCACATTGCTGTTCATGGTGAATGGAGGTCTCTGCCACCGTAAAATCGTGTTGAGTTGACGCATTCATATTGTTACCTCACTACAATTTCCGCATGTGCTAAAGCCACCAAGGCTTTAATTGCTTGCAAATTAATTTGTGCACGTTGTAACGCCGGTAATTTGGCAAGTTGCAAATTAGGAACTTCTGCTGCTAAAGTGATGTTTTTTGGCAAAGCTGCAATTAATCCAAGTAAATCAATATCACCCTGCCCTGGCACTAAACGATTATTGCGAGCAATCTCAATCAATCCATCATCACTTGGATCATATTTGGCAAAGCCATCACATAACTGCACATAATTCATTTGTGAAGCCGGTAATGCTTTAACTTGTTTAAGCGTTGAATTTGAGCGATCAAAATGTAATGAATCAATTAAAACTGCAGCATTTGATTGACCAGAATGTTCAACAATCGTCTGCGCTTGAGTTAAATTTTTAACTGCAGTCCAAGGCATAAACTCAAGGTCGCAGGTTAAATTATATTGTTTGCTTAATTCACAAAAGCGTGCAAAATTTTCAATCAAGCGACTTTGTTCATTATCATTACCCGCAATTAATATGTGTTTCGCACCAAGTTGCTGTGCGACATCTAAAAATTGTAGATATTGATGACTATTAAAATCATGTGTTAAACGTACAATTTCAACATCTGCAACTTTTACACAACTGTCTTTTAATGCAGCTTGGGTTTCTTTAAGCAGTTTTTTATCCGTTAAAATAGGATATTCAATTTCATGCTGGGCAGCCGGTAAAAAGCGTAGCCCAACCTGCGCATAACCACATTCTGCTGCAATTTTAATTGCTTCGACAGGACTGACATCTGCAACAGTTAAAAAAGATAAAGAATATTGGTGCTGCTGATCATCATGCTGCATCATGTTTTTCTCCATCTTTTAACTGATTTTCCAGTAAAAAATTCACCATCAAATCACGGACTTTCATGAACATATCCGTTCCTTTGACTGCGATACAACCCAATTGCATGGCATGTTTGATAAATGGTGTATCTACTGGACTGGTGACAACATCTGCGACAGACATTTCAGGCGTTAATTGATCTAATAAAAATGCAGCAGATTGATCACCATTCATACCCATTGGTGTTGCATTGATAACAACATCAAATCCATTTGGATTATTATGGTGTGCAATGACTTTAGCTGTATGTAATTGATTTAATTGTTCGACCAATTGTTGTTGACGTGTAGCATCTAAGTCAAAAATAGCTAACTCACCAACACCTGCAAGTAATAGTTCAAAAGCAATTGCTTTACCTGCACCACCAGCCCCAGCCAAAATCACACGCTTATCTTTGAGTTGAATATTTTTTTCTAAAATAGCCTGTATCATGCCGGTACCATCTAGCATGTCACCTTCCCATCCTTCAGCACAACGGCGAATGGTATTTACTGCACCAATAAATTTAGCGCGATCAGTAACTTTATCACAGCATTGCAAAGCCGTAATTTTGTGTGGAACAGTGATAATTAAGCCATCGCTATTCAGTATCTCTTTGGTATTTTTAATTAATGCTGGAAAATTATTAGGTTTAACATCCATCGGTAAAACTAATGCATTTAGACCCTTATTCAATAGTTCCTGTGTCACACCCTCTGGTGATTTAACTTGCTTAATAGGATGTCCAACCACAAAATAGAGACGAGTTGATCCATTCAATTGAATATTCATAATTCAATATCCTCTTAATTTCAGTAAATGATTTAAATTTTTTTTAGCTTATGCCTGAGCATTATCTAGTTCACGTTGTTGCATTTTTTTGGCAGAATACAATGCTTTCATCATCAGTAATGCAATAATAATCCCCATAGCTGGTAAACATAAAACCAGAAAAATCTTATTTGCTGCCCAACCTAAACTCAGAAAGTATGCACCTGCAAATGCACTCGCTACAGCACCAAGTCGGCCAATCCCATGCATCCAACTATTTCCTGTCGCACGTGCAAATACCGGATAGAAGGCACTGGAAATTCCGTTCATACCTGCATTTGCACCATTCATCCACATACCAATAAAGAAGCACATCATACTGTAGAGCATAAAGTTATGCCCAATTTCACCAATAATGATCATAAAGAAAATTGCAAATACATAAGCAATCATCAGACCAATATGTGGGTTAATTTTATCCATTAAATAACCACATGCGATGCACCCAATTGGACCACCTAGTTGGTAAATTGCCGTAATTAATGAAGCTTCGCTAATACTAAAACCGAGCTCATTACTCATCATTGGCAACCAGCTTCCCAATAAATACACCACAAACAAACCGGAAGCATAGCTCCACCATAATAAGAAGCTGCCTAAGAAGTAAAATGGACTTAATACCGTTTTTACTGGATTATTAATCGTATTGGTCTTTGGTTTAGGTAAGACAATTTCTTTATTACTCATATCAAAATCAGGTGCAATACGTTTAATCAACGCATTGATTTCTTCTTTTGGATGTTGTTTTAAAACTTTGTAACCAATGGACTCAGGGAGTGTAAACATCACGATAACAGCTAGAATTAACGGTAATAATCCACCAATAATCATCATGGCATGCCAATTAAAATGTGGAATAATCCAAGCGGCTAAGAAACCACCAATTGCGGCTCCAATTGTAAAACCACTTAAAATAATGGTGACCATTCGACCATTAATTCGCATCGGTGAATAATCTGTAACTAGAGTTACAGCTTGTGGCATAACGCCACCCATAAACAATCCAGCAATCAATCGATAGATCATCAATTCTGTTACATTACTGGAAAGTGCAGCAAGTAATGTAAAAATACCAAATCCAATTAAATTAATCGTTAATAGTTTCTTACGGCCAAATTTATCTGCTAATGGTCCTGAGATTACAGCACCTAACGCAAGACCAATTAATGCAGCACTCATCACAGGTGCTAAATCTGTCGTACTAATACCCCATTCTTGTTTGATTACTGGTGCAACAAACCCCATAATCGAAATATCAATACCGTCGACCACGACAATCATCAAACACAAAAAGATGACTAGTTTTTGTAAAGGTGATACCTTATTTTCATTAATAAATTCCCTTAAATCGATCTGTTGTGGCATACACTTGCTCCCTTAGCGCTCAACAATTCTTTTATGCGTTTCCATACATAAATAAGGTTAAAATTAGGTTCAAAATGAAATGAACTGTACTGTTTCATTTTTTTCATTTAGAACCATGTAGATTCGTAGCAAAATCATTTAGAGTAGAATCTATGCTGTAATATAATCTGTTTTTTAATTTTTTGGAACAGTGTTCCAAAAAATATTTGGATATTAATGTGGATTTTTTATGCTAAGTAATAATGATCGCACTTTGACTGTGCTAGAAGCCTTATTAAAAAATGTAAATGGATGTGCTTTAAGCCAACTTTCAACGGATTTAGATATCCCAAAGTCAGCAATGCATCGTTTACTAACATCAATGAAAGATATGGGCTATATATATCAAGATGCGTTAAGCCAACACTATAAATTGACATTAAAAGTTGCTTCGATGGGATTAACCTATCTATCTTCTCGTTCTATTACTGAAACTTTTCAGCCATATCTAAATCAATTGGCAGAAGAATCTGCTGAATTAGTACGTTTGGGTATGATTGAAAATGAGAATATTATCTGGATTGCTAAAGCGCAAGGCTCAAAATCAGGTTTAAAATATGATCCTGATTCAGGGAGTGTAGCGTACCTACCGGCATCTTCATGTGGTTTAACTTATTTATCAGCACTAAAACCATCTGATTTTGAACGTATTGTGGCACGTGAGGGTTTTGAAAAAGCACAGCAGTTCGGTCCCAATACACCTAAAAACATGGATGAACTCAAAGCATTAGTTCAAGCATCCAAAGATCGTGGCTATGGCTTAATTCATGATACTTATGAGCTTGGTATGACTGCAATGGCAAAAATTATTGTTAATCCTTTTACGGGTATGCCTTTTGGCACAGTAAGTATTGCAGGCCCTTCAGTTCGGCTCAATGAACAACGAGTTGAAGCACTTGCACCAGCTTTATTGGAAACAGCTGATAAAATTAGTCAAATTATCCACCTTGCTCAACTCTAAAATTTAAACAGACTGGTCAATTGAGCAGTCTGTTTAAATGAATTACACGCTTAACTTGCCTAATCACTATAATATTTATATATGTAATGAGTGATTTAATTATAAATTGACATATAATTTTTTAGTAAAGGAAATAATATGTACTATTTAATATAAAAAAATACATTTATCTTGTTGAAATTATAAAATTATTATAAAATATAAATATAATAATATTTTTTTAAATTTTCAATTGATAATTATAAAATTTGCGTTACTATAACTAATGAAAAATTATTTTATTTTTTGATCAATTAATCTCAAATTTATAAACAATCCCTCAGCTTGAGAAGGTAGAGAATATTATGAAAAAAATTTTATTGGCATCAGTGGTTTTATTGTCATTTTCCGGTTTAGCTAATGCTGATAACGGCGTTTATGCATCATTAAAAGCTGGAATTAGTGATACAAAATATAGAAATAGCGAAGATGTAAAGACAAATAATGTATTAAATACAACGACAACTTGGACGAATGATAATCAAACTAAAGCTATTTATCCTGCAATTTCAGCCGCAGTGGGCTTTGACTTTAGCGCAATCAGCCCTATTAATGCACGTGCAGAATTAGAATATACCTATAAAGATAAAGAAACCTTTTCGCCAACAGCAGATTATAAGACTATTGTTAGAAAGGCAGAAAGTACTGGGAAAACACCATTTGGGGAGAAGGTATTAGCTAATGAATTAAGAAGCCAATCATTGATGTTAAATGGTTACTATGATTTTAAAAATACATCAAAATTTACACCTTACGTGGGTGTCGGTGTGGGTATAACCAGAGTTAAAAATCAACAAACAGAAGTAGAATCAAATAGTTCTATTTCATCTACCAAAAACCACTTTACTTGGTCTGCAGGCGTTGGGGTAGCATATAGTGTTACAGATAATGTTGCACTCGACTTAAGCTATAAATATGTGGATGCTGGTAAATTTAAATTTAATAACAATGTTGAAAATGGACGTTTAGATACTAAAGTTGATTTAAGATCACAAGACTATGCTTTAGGTATTCGCTATAACTTCTAATTGTAATGATTAAAAGCCCTGATAATCAGGGCTTTTAATACTTTAAAATAAAAAACTATCAATATTATAATTTTGAATTACCTTCTTTTGCATTTTTTAGCAATTGATTTATTTTACAAAACTGTTAAATCTCAATATTATGACCATGAAATTATCATTTATATATACAGTACATTGTATACTGGGATTTACAGTTAACATGACCGATACATGCTTATATCATCAACAATTCAATATAGTTGATAGCTTTTGCAAACTTGTTAATACACCTTTTCATGGCCAGATGAATGCAGTTTGCTGGCATCGTAATCTGGTTGGTGATTTTAAAGAAATTGTGACAAAACTACAGTTACAAGAAAATATTACAGAAATTTTTGCTGAAGATCTTTTGGCATTACAGCTTTCAGAGCAAGGTCATCAAGCAAGAGAGATTATTTTACAGGATCTACAGTTGTTAACTGATTTAGGAGCATCTCCCTCACTTAATTTAATTAAAAATTATGTCCGCGATGAAGCACTAGATTTTATTAGTACTGATGTTTATTCGTATCATGTTGACCGCTCTCCGATTGAGGTGGATACGTTCTTATGTACTTACTATGGCCCTGCAAGTGATATTTTATCGTCCGATCAGGCCCAGCAAAAAGTTGTAATTCCAGATATTCGAGAAAAACTCCAAGCACCTCATCATGGATCTGAACCAGAATTTGAAACATTTTTAAAGGATAATTTTTTTGATCTTCATTATCAGCCTAAACCAGATAGTAAACCTGTTAACTTAGGTACTGGGCATCTTTGGCGCCTAGCAGTAGATCATCCAACTCAACCAGTTGCCCCCTGTATTCATCGAGCTCCTATTGACCAAGAAGATGACTATCGGTTGTTATTAATTTGTTAGATATTGATCATATTAATTGATGCTGAGTATGGATGGACTTGATTTATGAACAATCAAAGTCCAATTGATACTCTGTAAAATTTAACATTATCATGGCTTAAAACATCCGATCTTATCAATGTATTACAATATGTACAAATATTAATTTATGTCATATCAAGTGTTTAAGACTTTTAAGATAAATATAGATAATTTAAATAAATACTGCGTATCAATCTATATGCTTTGTTAAATTGTTAAACCACCGTCAACAACAATACACTCGCCATTGGTATAACTTGATGCATCTGATACCAGATATAAAACTGTACCTGCCATTTCTTTGGCTTCAGCATGACGGCGTAATGGAATATCATTTATTATCTTTTGATACAAGCTTATATCATTAAATAACGCACTTGCAAACTTAGTCTGAGTAAATCCAGGTAATAATGCATTTACTCTTATACCGAGCGGTCCACATTCTTTAGCAAAAGTTTTAGTCATACTAATAACAGCAGCTTTGGTAATGGAGTAAATTCCTTGTTGATCTCCAGGTTGTAAGCCATTGATAGAAGCTGTATTTACAATCACACCATGGCCTTGAGATTTCATTAATTTTCCGG